>CAJXEF010000020.1 GCA_913052545.1 uncultured Chloroflexota bacterium | reverse complement strand
TTACCTTTGTCGGCTAGTATCTTGGCAGCATTCTTTATATCATCTACTCCAAAAGCTATATGATATACGCCCGGTCCTTGCTGTTTTAAAAATTCACCCATCTTGGAATTCAAATCTAATGGTTCTGTGAATTCTACGTTAGTAGATCCTACTTTATAAATAGCATTTTTCATTCCGCGGTTTTCATAGACCTGAACTTTTAAAGGAGTCATACCAAAATTCTGCTCAAGATATTGCACCATTTCGTCTGCATTATGGACCAATATTCGGACATGATGGATAAAATTAAACACATAGCCTCCACAGGGTTATTCAGAATTCATTGGCTGTGCATTAAATTTTATCTGTCTGATTTTGGTGGGTCAAATGTCCAAATTTATTAATTCAGTGTTTATTTTGATGCCAGCTCATTAAAACGACTTATTTAGTAAAACTGGAGGGAAGACATGATTGGTGACATTGCTTTGGTTGGAGGAGAGGAATTTAGAACCGGGTGTGAAGAAATGGATTTAAATATTATGCAGTCATCCGGGCAAAATCCGGCTAACGTATTAATCATACCTACTGCAGCTGTAACTGGGCCAGAGAAGGCATCTAATGACGGGGCTCGCCATTTTTCTGGCTTGGGTGGTATTACCAAGCGATTAATGGTTTTGGATAATAAGCATGCAAACAGTGAAGAGTTCATTGAACAGATAAAAGGTGCCGGGGTAATTTATTTCACTGGAGGCAGTCCTGACTACCTTTTGACTACTTTGAAAGGGTCGCTCCTGTGGGAGCAAATCTTGGTTGAGCGAAGCAAGGGAGCGATTATAGCTGGCTCCAGCGCAGGCGCCATGGTGTTAGGTCAGATGATGCGTAGACCGAGACTAGGTGGATGGGTAGAAGCTTTGTCTGCCGTTCCCGGGATTGCCACCCTCCCCCATCATGAGAACAGTGATCCGGATCAAATTTATCGTCAATTAGAACCTCAAGTTAATTCTGGTCTAACCATACTGGGAATTGATGCAAGGACTGGTTGCATAGGGCAATCTGGTAGTTGGAGGGTTGTTGGAAGCGGAAAAGTGACTAGATACGATCAATCTGGATGGGTCATTTATGAATCCGGAACAGACTTCTTCACCATCGCAATCTCAGGAATTTATTAAGTAACACGGTTACTTTCGGCGGCTGTATAGCTCTTCCCACACTGCTTTTGGAGAAATATCCGAGGCAGCCATTAAAACCATTGTATGAAATAGCAGATCCGATACCTCATTAACAAGGCTAGTCTTATCGTCTCTTGCGACAGCAGAAAGAGCGGTTTCTCCGGCTTCTTCGATGACTTTTTGCCCAATCCGGCTTATACCGTCGTTTAACAGCTGCGTAGTATAGCTTCCTTCTTTAGGGTCTGATTGACGGTCTTTGATAACAGCAAAAAGCTCTTCTAAGATTCCAGAACTAATTTCTGTATATTCGTACGACTCGGGGAGTTCATTTAAGGGGTTAAAAAAACATGACTTTTCTCCGGTATGACAGGTCGGTCCGTCAGGCTCTACTTTCAGTAAGATGGTATCGGCATCACAGTCTAGCCAAGCTTCTTTGACATTAAGATAGTTTCCGGAGACTTCGCCTTTATGCCATAGATCTTCTTGGCTACGGCTGTAGAACCAAACTTGGCCGCCTTCCATAGTTCTTCTTAAAGACCCAGGATTCATATACCCCAGCATCAAAATTTCATTAGTCTTATAATCTTGGGCGATAGCCGGTACTAATCCTTTGTCGTTAAGTTTTATATTCATCGTAAGCCCCTGATTTATGAATTATTTATGAATGTTCGAACCGCATCGGGATCCCATTATTAGTTAGATACACTTTTGCTTCGTTTATAGAGTATGTGCCAAAATGAAATATACTAGCTGCTAACACCGCATCAGCTTTACCTTCTTGAAATGCTTGAAGTAGGTGTTCTAAATTGCCAGCACCCCCACTAGCAATCACCGGGACAGATACTGAAGCGGAGATAGCACTGGTCAACGATAAGTCGTATCCATCTAGCTGACCGTCTGCATCCATGCTAGTCAATAATATTTCACCGGAACCTAATTCGACAGCTTTGATGCTCCATAACACAGCATCCAATCCTGTGGGGGTACGTCCTCCGTGTGTATAAACTTCCCAGCGAGATTCTGATGAAAGGGCAAGTGGATTGTCAGTATAGTTAGTAGGGTCAGGTATGGGCTGGCTTATCCTTTTTGCATCAATAGCGGTAACTATGCATTGATTGCCGAATTGTTCCGCTCCTTCGCTGATCAGGTTAGGGGCGTTCACAGCCGCTGTATTAACAGAAACTTTGTCTGCACCGGCGTTCAGCATTCGACGTATGTCCTCAGTGCTTCGGATTCCGCCTCCGACTGTTAAAGGTATGAAAACTTGTTCTGAAACCCGTTCGACTACATCTACCATAGTTTTTCTGGCATCCGCGCTTGCGGTAATATCTAGAAATATTAATTCGTCTGCCCCCTCTCTGTCATAGCGATTAGCCAGTTCTGCGGGATCACCGGCATCTCTCAAGTTTATAAAACTAGTGCCCTTGACTACCCGACCTCCGTCCACGTCGAGACAAGGGATTATTCTTTTAGTTAACATTGCGGTTCATGTGGTTTGATCGTTTTTAAGAAGTATAACATTGACTCAAATCTATTTTTTAAGCCAAGACATTGTATTGGTAGCTTGATGTCAAAAGCTCGTTTACCGCGAATCTATTAAATCCTAAAATGGAAAGGTCTACCTGGGAGGATTGCCCGTGTACAATCAGTTCACTCATGGCCTGACCCACGGCGGGAGCTAATTTAAATCCATGCCCGCTAAATCCCACAGCACAATATATCCCGGTATATCCTGGGACTTTGTCTAATATAGGGTGCCAATCGGGAGTGATAGTGAATAAGCCTGACCACCCACCTCTAAAATATGCATCTTCCATATTTGGCATACGGCGAATAAGACTAGGCATTATTTGGTTGACACTGGCTATATCTATCCCCTGATTATATTGATCTAACATTGCATCCTCCTCGCCGAAACCAACGAGGGTTAAACCGCCCACTTCGGGACGAAATGAAAAATTGTGAATGGCGTCTCCAACGGAGGGGTGAGTTGGAATTAAATCAGTCGGTCTCGCAATACTAGCCACTTGATGCCTTACGGTTGTTAATGGAATATCTATTCCGATGGACATTAATAACTGTTTGGACCAAGGGCCGGCCGCTACTACTATTAAAGGGGTTTCAATAGTTCCCATCGTGGTAATAACCGAATACAGATCGTTGGTTGAGGGTGCAATATTTTCGACTCGATTTCGGAGAATGATTTCAGCGCCCATCATCTTAGCGGAGTTCGCGAACGAGGCGGTTACTTGGTAAGAATCGGCATAACCAGATTGAGGTTCCCAGGCCATCAACTCCCCGTCATATGTCGAAATCATGGGGGCTATTTCTGCTGCTTCCTCGCGAGAGATCAATTGGCAATCTATGCCGATTCCTTGCTGCATAGAAATATTCTGTTCTAATCCAAGTCTGTCAGCCTGGTCTACGATAACCATGTAACCGGTTTTAATGAATCCAGATCTACCGCCAACTATTTCGCTAAAATCTGTAAGGGTTTTTAAACTTTCCCAAGCTAATGTAGAGGTGATGGGGTTTGAATAATGCATTCGGCAGATAGCTTGAGATCTGCCAGTTGAACCGGATCCTAACACGTCTTTTTCGACCAAGGAAGTATTTGTAATTCCTAGATGAGCTAGGTGGTAGATGATACTACACCCTATAACACCACCGCCGATAACTACTGCGTCCGCTGTCGTTTTCAATGAAATGCACCATCTAGATTAAGTTGAAAAAAGTCGTGGGAGTAGATTGAGCTCCGTTTTTCACAAGATTACATGATATGCCAGTTGGAATGGGGTTCTGCGGCTGATTGGAGTTTCTCGACAATATTTGATCTGACGGAAGGGTCTACGTAAAACGCTGGCATCAATAGGTCTTTCTCTTCCTTGATCAAACCGTCTTGTTTTGCTGATTCTATTAGAGGTGAACCAGGAAGTAATCTATTGCCGATTCTTATATTGACGTGAGCCATCCGATCTTTACCGGCTACTTGAGATAGCCCCGTTAATTTTAATGAAATCGTTTCATCAGTCTCACCGAGCTCACCGAAAGCCTGGGTGATACTGTATGGGAGATCATGATTTTGACATAAATCACATAATGTAATCATTTGCTCGAATGATGATTTCAGGTTGATTGACAGCTCTTGACGGTTCTCATTAGATATAACCGGACCACCTATCAACACCATTTGGCAACCTGCCTTAGACATCAATGATATTAATTCACCGTCGGGTCCATGGGTAGTAATATTTGTATTCCATTTAATATTTAGATTCTCAGTTATCAGGGACGTGCAGAGAGCTTTTGCGAAATCGGGTGGCTGGTTAAAAGCCTGGTCTATAAAGAAAAATTCACTCAAGTTATATTGATTTTTAAGTCTTTTTACTTCTTTTACCACTTGCTCCACAGAATTCGAAATCCTTAGTTCTTGCTCGGAATGTGATTTTCCTGGATCTGTAGAAGGTTCTTCTACTGTGGATGTATACCATCCTAATTTAGTGATAACTCCAACTCCGAATCCGGCTTGCCTATATTGGCTTAAGTCTAGTTCGTCAAGTCTTGGCGCTTTAGTCAGGGCAGATGAAGCTCGGTGTTCTGCGACCTGTATGTTCCCTTCTTGTCGATAAATTACTCCGGACAATCGGCTAAGCCCTTTTAATATCTCGTTGCTGATTGACTGATGTCGCAAAACGCCTTTTGCATCCAAAAGGTCGGCTAAAAGAGCGAATGTATCTGCTGCATCGCCGGTCAAACCGATATCCGGATTGAGATACTGGAAACATTCCTCCGGTAGGATGCTAAATGCGGGACCTCCACAGGTAATGATTGCGTCGGTACAGCCTCGAATTCTGGTGATCACATCCCTGGTTACAGGAAGCACTGATTGAGGATTGATATAGCTGCCATTGTCGAGGTTCCTGATTGAGATCCCAATCAACTCGGGTTTAAATTGGTTTACGATGTCTTCGGTTTGTTGCAAATAGTCTTCAGAGAACATCAAGTCAAGGACTTTCAAATCGTGCTTTGACTGGTCAATATAAGCTGCGACATAAGCCAATCCAATTGGTAGAGGCCGTACTTCCTGGCGAGTCATCCAGCGGTTGTGGCGATTGGTGGCAATCAGCATTATTCGCATAACCTTTGCTCCTTTTCATTTGGCAAGTAGTATTCATTAGACAGATAGAATTTGGACACTTGAGATAGTATACAGATTCAGAGCCAAATTAATAAGTTTCAAGTTCATAATCTATCATTCCAGAACCTTGCATGGTTTCCCTATGGAAGGTATGATGCTAGCCGTTAAAATGGCATGCAATAACCTGTTCGGTTGTTAAGCAAGCTACTTCTAATTGTTTGAGGGTTCTAGTTTGACTGATAACAACAAAAAGACACCTCTTTACGATTCTCACCTGGCTGCGGGTGCACGGATGGTTCCATTTGGTGGTTGGGATATGCCTGTACAGTATTCGGGTATCATTTCAGAAGTGGAATCGGTTCGTACAAAGGTTGGATTATTTGACGTTTCCCATATGGGTAGGATGTACATATCGGGATCTTCTGCTACTGAATTCTTAGATTGGATGTTAACTGGTTCAGCCAGTACATTGAGAATTAATAGAGCTAGGTACTGTATGATTTGCAACCCTTCCGGGGGAGTGATCGATGACACCATATTCTATAAATTGGGAGAACAGGATTATCTTTTAATACCTAATGCTGGGAATAGAGATGCGGTGGTAAGGTGGTTCAATGACTGGAATGAAAAAAAATTTGCAAATGGGTGCAATATCGTTGATAGGACCTGCGACACAGGGTTATTGGCTGTGCAAGGGCCAGATGCAGCTTTTTTAATGGATGAATTGTGTACATTGGACGATGGTGAAAATCCATCTTCTATTCGTTTATTTTCCTGTGGACAAGGATTTTGGAAAGACGGTAAATTGAAAAGCAAACCGGTTTTTATAGGACGAACCGGTTATACTGGAGAGGATGGGTTCGAGATAGTAGTCGATGCGGATATGGTTACAGACGCATGGAGCTTGCTAATAGCGAAAGGAGCTAACCCATCGGGTTTAGGCGCAAGAGATGTGTTACGTCTTGAAGCAGGATTACCATTGCACGGTCACGAAATAGATGAAGATATAACACCCATTGAGGCTGGCCTACATAGATTTGTCAGAGAATCCGGCGTGTTTATCGGTTCTGAAATACTACATAATCAAATTCAACAAGGTACTGCGAAGAGGTTGATAGGTTTACAATTACCGGGTAGAAGCGCACCGAGAGCTGGTTACCCGATTTCATTTGAGGCAGGGGAGATAGGGAAAGTCACTAGTGGGAGTTACTCTCCTACGCTTGACAACAGTATTGCCATGGGCTACGTTTTGGAGCGCTACGCAGAGATCGGCCACATGCTGCAGATCGATATTAGGGGCCGTATTATAGATACAGAAGTAGTTAAATTACCCTTTTATTCCAGGCCGAGGAGGTCTTAAACGAATTGATTTCTGATGATTGCAAATACACTCAAGAACATGAGTGGGTTAAAGTAGAAAATATAGAGTCGGGCGAAGCATTGATTGGTATAACGGATTACGCTCAAGATCAACTCGGAGATATAGTTTATTTAGAACTTCCCCAATCGGGTTCCGCGGTTAAACAGTTGGATAAGATGGGTGAAGTTGAGTCGGTGAAAGCGGTTTCAGATCTTTTTTCGCCGATTAGTGGTAATGTTATTGAATCCAACACTGAGCTCAATGACCATCCAGAACTTGTTAATGAAGATCCCTTTGGACAGGGCTGGTTGATTCGTGTAACTATGTCGAGTGTTAATGAGCTAGATGGGCTAATGTCAGCATCAGACTACCAGTCGTACATCGATGGCTTATAGTTGAAATTCAAATCATTCGTTAATTTGTAACCGTAAGATGAACTTTCAATCGCACTATATACCAAATACAGAACTAGACCAAACCGAGATGTTGCGAGCTATCGGAGTCGATTCTGTAGACGACTTGTTCCTGGATATACCAGGAGAATATCGTAACCCTATTTTGGGTTTGCCAGAACCTCTCTCCGAATTAGAAATCCAAAAAGAGCTTTCTGCATTCGCCACCAGGAATCGTCCATTAGCTAGCGGACCATCTTTTCTAGGAGCTGGCTCTTATCATCATTTCATTCCATCTGTAGTTAAGGCATTGATGACTCGTGGGGAATTCCTAACCGCGTACACGCCTTACCAACCGGAGGTCAGTCAAGGCACCCTACAGGTGATTTATGAGTTTCAGACGTTGATAGCCAACCTATTTGATATGGAAGTGGCCAACGCCGGAATGTACGATGGCGCTACCAGCCTCGCCGAGGGTGTTCTGATGGCCTGTAGAGTAACTCAAAGGGATCGTGTCGTAGTTTTAGATACTATATCCCCGGATTACTTGGCGGTGATCAAAACCTATTGTCAGGCACAAGGAATTCAGTTGAGTCTTTCTTCAACTGAGAAATTAGACGTAAACGATGAAACCGCCTGCCTCGTTGCTCAGTATCCAAATTTTTATGGATATTTGGAGGATGTCAGCTCGTTTAGTGACATGGCTCATCAAAATGGGGCTTTACTTGTGGTTTCGGCCGATCCAATGGCGTTGGGCATGTTTAAACCGCCAGGTAGCTATGATGCAGATATAGTTACAGGAGAAGGTCAACCCCTGGGTATTCCGACCAGTTTTGGTGGTCCTTATCTGGGTCTGTTTACTACCAAACAGCAATATATCAGGCAAATGCCGAGTAGATTAGTGGGAAGAACCCTCGATGATCAGGGTAGGACGGGCTTTGTGTTAACTCTCCAGACGAGGGAGCAGCACATCAGGCGAGAACGTGCAACTAGTAACATTTGTACTAACGAAGCGCTTTACGCTTTGGCATCGACAGTTTATTTGTCTGCCATGGGTAAGAATGGGCTACGTCAAATTTCAGAACTGTGTTATCACAAGGCCCATTATGCGGCTTCAAAGATAGCCGAACTTCCGGGGTATAAAATTCCTGTCTCCGGCACTTTTTTTCAGGAGTTTGTGGTGGAGTGCCCCGTATCACCCAGGGATATAAATCAGAGATTATTAAAGGATAATATCCTTGGAGGGTTGGATCTCACTTCAGAATTGAATGGAGATAAAGGTAATCAACAATTTACCAAAGCAATGTTGTTTTGTATAACAGAGATGAATTCGAGAGATGATATAGATTCTTTAGTATCGGTATTAGGAGAATTCAGCTAATGCAAGTTGGTGGCAGCAGGAACACTGGCAAATTGCTCATGGAGCGGGGTTCTCCGGGGAGAATGGGGGTAGTACCACCGCCAATGGATGTTCCTCCTCAAATTTTGCCTGACAATAAGATGTTGAGAGCAGACTTAGATTTACCTGAGATATCAGAGCCCGAAGTTGTGCAGTATTTTACTAATCTTAGCCAACTAAACTTCTCTATTGATACTCATTTCTATCCTCTTGGGAGTTGTACCATGAAGTACAACCCCAAAATAAATGATGAAGTTTCTTTTATGGCGGGCTTCGCAGGGATACACCCAAGGCAGCCGGTGGAAACGTGTCAGGGGGCACTCGAAGTCCTATACAGGCTCCAAGATTTTCTGAGTAAGATTACTGGGATGGCCGGAGTAAGTCTCGCTACCTTGGCAGGTGCTCACGGGGAACTTGCTGGAGTGTTAATGATGAGAGCTTACCATATGTCTCGGGGTGAAGGTCATAGAATTAAGATGGCTATACCAGACAGTGCACATGGAACTAATCCTTCCTCGGCTGCTATGGCTGGATTCGACGTGGTGACCTTGCCTTCTGATCCAGCAGGGAATGTAGATTTGGAAGCCTTAAATGAACTAGCTGCTTCAAACTTGGCTGGGGTCATGATCACGTTACCCAGTACACTTGGTATTTTTGACACCAACATCGTGGAAGTGTGTCGGGTTGTTCACGAAGCTGGTGGATTGGTGTATGGTGACGGGGCTAACATGAATGCTCTCCTTGGGAAAGTTAAATTGGGTGATTTGGGGTTTGATGTAATTCATTCCAATCTCCATAAGACATTCAGTACTCCCCACGGAGGTGGTGGTCCTGGGGCCGGCCCCGTTTGCTGCAGTCGGGCTTTGGTTCCATTTTTGGCAGCTCCGGTGGTCTCTAAAGATGTAAATAGTCCTGATCAATACTCTTTAGAGCATCCTGAGAACAGCATTGGGAAGATCAGTGGTTTCCATGGGAATTTTGGGGTTCTGGTACGAGCATATACATATATCCGAACATTGGGCGAAAGTGGACTGATATCAATCAGTAGCAATGCTGTATTGAATGCTAATTATCTGATGGAAGCTCTCAGGGATATCTATCATTTGCCTTACGACCGTAGATGTATGCACGAGGTGGTTTTCTCGGCAGATTGGCAAAAAGAACGGGGAGTTACTGGATTGGAGGTGGCCAAACGCCTGCTTGATTATGGCTACCATGCTCCGACAATGTATTTCCCGCTGATTGTCCACGAGGCGCTAATGATAGAACCGACCGAATCAGAAACGCGAGAAACTCTTGATGCCTTTATAGAGGCTATGAGATGTATTAACCAGGAATCCCACGATAATCCGGACTTAGTACAACATGCCCCTTACACGACTCCGGTTTCACGCTTGGACGAAGCTGGGGCGGCACGCCGCCCCGATTTAAGGTGGAGACGAGATAGTTAGTTACCCATCGTGTTCCATGCTCCGTTTCAATTCTTCCTGGTCTACCCGGACCTCGACACCGGCGCGCTCTTCTTGAAGCAGCATCGCTACTCTAGAATCTCGCCCACCCCATCCTCGATTGATCGCTTCGGTTAATTCGGCCAAGGTCAAGTTAGCTAATTTCATAGGGACATCATATTCTCGGCCTACTGATACCGCTAAATCGACATCTTTTCTTGCTAATCGTAATGCAAAATCAGGTGGATCAAATGTGCCTGGCAATAGATGTTCTGCCAGACCCTCAAATGAGCCCCTCCGGCCTTGTGCTCCTCTTCTTACTGCTTGCCATAAAGCTAAGGGTTCTACCCCGGCTTTTACCCCCATAGTAAAAGTTTCGGCTAGAGCTGTTTGTATGATATATCCGGAGCAGTTGTGGACAAGCTTAGCTATGGAGCCGCAACCAATAGGTCCAACGTAATAGGCCTTATCGCCAATAGAATCTAATATGGGTTTGTATTGATCAAATAAATCCTTATCTCCACCTACCCAAATTGCCAAATTGCGACTCTTCGCGCCTCTAGGACCTCCGCTGACGGGAGCATCCATAACATTTATTCCCCTAGCTCCAAACGTCTCATGAATTTGTCTTATAGATGTAGGAGAATTGGTACTGAGATCCAAGTAGGTATTCCCTGGGCTAAAACCGGCTAGCAGTCCATCTTCACCCAGCGCTACGGCTTCTATTTCGGTGGGTCCGGGTAATGAAGTAAATACTATATCGCAGTTCTCAGCTACCTCTTTAGGTGTATCTGCCCAGGCTGCCCCTCCTTCCAAATGTTGGGTAGCAGACTCTCTGCGGATATCATGTACTACCATCTCGTTGCCGCCCTGAAGGCAGTTATACGCCATACTACCGCCCATAGTTCCGAGACCTATAAAACCAACTTTCATTTTCTCAATATCCTTAAATAATTTCGCTTATTATCGATTAGTCATTAGCAGCATGCAAGACATGATGCTATTTAGAATATAGCGAGTTCTGATAATAGGAACCCTGTTATTATGAATAAATCTAAATCTCGGATTTGTATTTGATAGTTTAGTGTATAGAGAGGAATGTCATGACAGATAATAATCTAGAGAGACTTTGGGACTATGATGCAGTTGAGTCGGGTCAAACTGGAACAGATACCCAAGTGACCTTAACTGCGGAAAACATCGTAGAATATGCGGCCGCGTCACAAAATGAGGAATCGTTTTACCAAAAAACAGGTGGTTATGATTCGTTTAATAATCCATTAACCGCCATGCCAACCATGGTGATTACTTATGCTCCTTTGTTAAGGGAAAACATCGCTGAATCTTCTGGATTCGTCGCCCTGGAACGTTCGTCGATAGCCCGACGGCAGACACCTTTCGCGAAATGTGAGATTCGTTGGTTTGCTCCGGTTTTCGAAGGAGATATTATCACTGGATCTAGAAGAGTTCTAGAGAAATATGAGCGCCGAGGGAGTAGGTTCGTAACGTTCCGTGTGGGAGCTTTGAATCAAGAGGCGATCAGAGTAGCGGAATACGATTATACTTGCATATTCGATTATGCCAAGGGTCAGCGTTCACCTCAAGGTCAGTCTGCCCAACCTTCCGGGCAGGTCGAGGAAGAGATAAAGACTAATGGCCGAGCTAGCGAATATCCGGATTTAGTGGTCGGGGATTCGCTGACACCTCTGGTTATCACTGAGAGTACTGAAGTCATCCTTCGTAAAGACGCCTTAAGGCTGGCGGGTGTTCCGAGCACTAGTAACATACACACGGATGAAGAATTTGCACGACAGAATATCTTTGGAGGGGCCGTGAATGCCGGACCGTCTACCATGTCTTATGTCGACCAAATGCTCCAAAGAACTTTTCCACCCGAAGCTTTCTACAGCGGTGGCAAGTTATTAATGAGAGCGATCACTCCTTTTAAGGCCGGAGATGTGGTCAACTTCACTGGCGAAGTGACAAAAATTCGCGAAGAGGAGTTGAAACGATTTTTAGATTGTCGTGTTAAAGGTATTAATCAGCTAGGAGAACTGGTTTGTCTTGCGGATGCTACTTTGGTCGCTGGTTAGTGATGGTACATTTGCGGGTTAAACTGGCTTTCCGATTTTTCAGGGAGATTGCGGTGGATTTAAAAAATTCTCCATTACGAGGGATAATTCTTGCGGTTTATGGTACCCGAGGTCGTGGACCGTTTCTAAAATCCATTCGACCTGGCAGTTAGGAATTGTTTGCTCAGCATATTTAACAGCTTCTTGTTTAAGCAATGCTCTTTCTGAGTTGGCTCGTCTTCTGGTTGGTCTAGCGGGTATTAAAATGGTTGGACAACTTACCTTGTTGTAGGCAGAAGCAGCTGGCTCTTCCCATATAGCTCGCATCACTTGCTGATGGTTCTCCGGGCGTAATATGTCATTAATTTGGCCTGATTTATCTTCATATACCATAGTTTGAACGATACGCTCGACATCTTCATTCCAACAGAAAGATAATTGCTCCCGCAAACGGGACAAGAATTCTTCCCTTGTGCCCGATACATCTCGTGGTTTTGCTCTTATTTTAAAGTCTTCCCATGTCCCCATAGACGTAGGATTACTGGAGAAACCTCCATCTAATAATCCGAGATGTGTAACGCGGTCTGGGAATCGCGCAGCTACATTTAATGCAACCGTAGCACCCCAAGAATGTCCAAACACGGATGCACTTGAGATATTTAATGTATCGAGTAGAGCGATTGCATCGGAAGCTAACGTTTCCCAATCGTAACCACTATCGGCCTGAGTGGTTTTACCGTGGCCTCTTTGGTCAGGAGCTATCACATGATATTTTGCTTGGAGGTTTGGAGCCACCAAATCATACCAATGAGAGGACGAGGCTAGGCCATGTAAGGCCAGTAAAGGTTCACCTTCACCGCCCCAGTCAAGGTAGCAGATGTCTATATCATTTACTGAAACCCATTTCTCTTCAGGAGGATGTATTGTTTCGCTCATTAGATTCAAATTCGGCTCCAAGGTCCCTGTTATCAATGCAATCTATACCTCATCCTATCCTTCAATTTAAAAAGAGGCAATAGAGTCATATGTTCTTATCCACGGTATGATTGGGGAACAATTCAAGAACCTATCGTTAATTTCCTGCAACAAGGTTACCGAGGTTGAAATTTGACATGGTTACATCTACATATAGAATATTGGGGCTGGCACGGTGTTTTAGAGTAAAAAATGTCAAGATTTGAGGAAGAGATACAGGAATATCCTAGGATTGAGAGATGGGGTTCGGCAATAGCACATGGTAGTGTAGCCTTTGTTGGAATACCTATAACTATCCTGTTGCTGAATCTACCCTGGTCGTTACTTGGCTGCCCTGTGCTTTCCTATATGATCGCTCGATCTTTCCGTAGACGGGGTAGAGCCTGGGGTGCTTATCAAGGCATGCAGGCTTCCGTCATCCAACTATTGTTACTTGTTTGCGCGGTCACAGCTTACTTAGTGGACGACCTCAATACAATAAGTAATTTATTCTCTTTTGGAGCATTCCTATTATTTGTTTATTCGATGTGGGCAGCCCTGGACACTTGGCTGGGTGAGGATTTTAATTATATCGGGATCAGTCGACTACTCGGGTATGTTTCAAGGCAAAATCTTGGCAGGCCAGAAGTGAGACGCAGGTGGTTTACCATGGGGCAAAATGAGCCCGAGGACAAGGAGGGAAATCCCCGGTGATATTTCCAAAGCCTTAATTATCAAGTTTAAACAGATGTTTGAATACCCCCACTGCCGTGGCTGTTAGAATCCCGCCTATTGGGGCTCCAAAATGTATGGCGCTGTCAATCGAATATCGTTTTCCAAGGTAAGTGGGTTCAGCAATCGACCCGTACACTAATCCAACATATGCGCCGGCTACGCCTCCTGCTATGACTACGAGTGCGAGACCAAAGATCAGGAATTTTCTCGCATTTAAATTCATCCATCCACTGTAGGCACCTGTCCCGGCGCCGATACCTATCCAGATCAAATAAAAATTTCGTTGGACCTCCATGGACCAAGGAAACCCCGCCATCGCGTAAATGATTACCGCTAGCCATCCGCCCACGATCCCAAGCATAAGCCCAACCAGAAATCCGGCTATTATTCGACCAAATGGCACAGTCCAAGCGTAGATGCTGTTGTCAACCAACTTATATAACTCCAAGGATCCGTTTCTTTACAGGATGAGGGTATACATTGGATCTAATTAAAACATTTTGTTTCTGGTACGTCTATATGATTGTTATAGTGGACTACCAATTGAGATCGAAATTTTCTGTTGGGGTCCATTTTTAAGTATTCGGATGTAGCCACAGAATCAAAAACTCCTGTCCCGGACAGGAGTTTTTGATTCTGTGGGAAAGGTGGTCGACTAGTGAGCTTATTTACTAAACCACATTCCGCTAATTCTGATATTAGGGTCTAACCTAGGCTCCCAGTTCAGGTCCGAATTAACAGCGTAAATCACCGGCAGATCAAAGAGAGGTATAAACAACACGTCATCGTGGAATTTGTCCGCTAGCACTTCTAGCAATCTCTGCCGTTCTTCACCAGACGCTGCCAACGCTGCTGGAATCTGACTCTGGATTCCGCCCGGGCTCGGGTCACAAATATGGGACCTAATGCCAGTACAGCTCATGTAGTAGCGTAGTTGCCTGCCAAAGTCTAGAGTCTCATTGGAAGGCTGATTGCCGAAAAGGTCTCCAGATGGACAGTCAGCACTGCCCTTATCTATAGCTGCCTGGAAATCCTCGTTAGTAGGATCATCAGTCTCGGGATCTCGCCCTGAAGCGGTCATTATTTCGTGGACAGCCTTACCAATACCACATTTGGTTCTTGCTGACCTTATAGATGGTTCAACAATCTGGAGTTCAACGTTCATACCGATGTCACCCCAGAATCCAACAAGAGCCTCGGATACTTCGACCTGTTTGGCCACCCGAGCACCTCGGCTCGTTATGGTAATAGTATTTTTCGGGTCGTAGCCGGCTTCTGAGAGAAGTTGCTTCGATAAGGTAGGGTTATATTCGTAGGGAGCAGTGTTTCGCTCACTGGCACCAATAATGCCGGGCCATATGATATTACCCCGGCATGTTGTGTAACCACTGTATAATTCTTCAATTAACTCCTGGCAGTTGATACCATGAACCATAGCCTGACGTACTTTTTTCTTCTTCAACTCCGGGTGCCAGACCGTGTTGGTAGTAAGTGCATATGATTCAGCCGAGGAACCAAAACGTAAATTTTCCTTGGGTAGTGACCCAACACCGTCTACTCCAAGATCCCAGCCGATATCGGCCTCGCCGGCTTGAATCATTGCTCCAATAACTGTAGGTTCACTGCGCCAAACCCATTTCGCATTTTGAATCTGAGCTTTTTGGAATTCAAAATGATCGCCGACAGTGACATAGTCTTCGTAAGCTTCCTGGTTAATCGAGACGCCTGATTCCCAACTAACATGTTTGTATGGACCGAATCCGATGCTCTGCCTAGAGGCATCTCCTTCTGATGCGCCTTTATGCCATTCTGGAGCTTCAAAATCCACGAAGAATGATGTGCTAGGGAAGATAGGACACGGGTTCTTACAAGTTATATCAACCGTGTAATCGTCTACTTTTACCGCATCGTAAGCACCGGTGTAGTTAATACTTCCTCCTTCCGATGTGGGACTACCTTGGTAACCTAGGCTATACACAGCTGAATCGGCATTCCATTCTTCGCCGTTATGGAACTTAACCCCTTGCCTGAGTTTAAATCGCCAGGTATCTTCGTCCATTTGCTCCCAACCTACCGTGGCGCTCGTTGGTACAATCCGTAGATCATCCCCTGACTGCCAGGTTAACGGATCTTGCAAATTAGCCCTGGTTACGGCTGCATTCAATGAAGCGCCGATGGTGCCGAATGAGCCTAAATTGACTGGTTCTTCCGGGACTACGAGTACTATCTGATCCTTAGCTGAGGTCACTCCGGATGGAGCTGCAGTGGCGATCGGGGCTGGAGTTGGCGTAGATGCAGGGGGCGGCGTTGAAGTTGCCTTCTGTATTTGTGGAGCCGCTGCTGGTGCAGCTGCCCCGCCGCATGCGACCAGCAGAACTGTGAGTATAGCTATAGAACCCAATATCACTGGTTTAAAGGATATCTTGTTTATCATATTGATCTCCTGATTACGATCAATTAATCGTATATTTATGAGGTTACATGTAAATAACTAAAGTTACAACAACTTTCTGATAATATATTTACAACTAAAACAACGAATTTCGTAAAGCAACATTTGCATTGCATCTACGACTGATAATCAATAACCTCAAAAATTGGTACATTTATAATAAAAATTACTTGAATAAGCCATCCGATGAATGTATTCTTTTATACAATGTATCCCTGATAACAGAAAATGAGATGCAATATGAGAGGTAAATAGATGAAATTGGTGGTTAAGACGAAAATCGTATTATTGGCTTTGCTGGGAAGCATCCTAGTTTTGGCTCTAGCGTGCGGTGGTGCGGCTGCTCCTGATGCTGCGCCAAGTTCTACTGAGCCTGAGACTGCAAAAGTGTCAGAGCCAGCTACAGTCGCCTCCGTTAGGGACGATATTATTCTGGTGGTGCCAGAGGAACCGATAGCGTTAGGATCACGACATTCAATTGGTGCTGCCCTTAACGCTGCGATTACCAGAGCGAATCTACAGGATCCATTAACTTGGCAATCGGGAGATGACCTGAGGATTGTGCCGACGAGTGGCACAGTCGGATGGAAGCAGATAGACCAGGATACCTGGCAATTTCAATTGCGCGAGGGTGTCAAATTCCATAACGGTGAGGCATGGAATGCTGATGCTGCCCTCTACAGTTTCGCATCTGAAGGGAATCCTAGCTCAGGGGGTGGAAGTATAAATTATACGGGAGCTTACACTGCTGAAAAGGTTGATGATTTCACTGTCAACCTCAATTGTGAAGAAGCTTGCCCGATATTCCCCAATACTTCCTTTTTCTTAAACTTTGAGGCGCCAGAATGGCATGCGAACAACTCAGAAGATGTAACGATCAGGGAGAGTGTGGGTTTTGGCCCATACAAACATGTGTCATGGGACGCAGGGGTTTCTATTAAGCAGGAAGCTTATGAGGATTACGTTCCTGTCGGAGATCATTTCGAATTCCAGAAACCAACTATCAAGAATATAACCTGGCTTTGGCGTAATGAGCCCACGGTAATTGCAGCGATGGTTAAAGCCGGTGAGGCTGACATGGGCTGGGATATAGGTATTGATGGGATTGGCTCTCTATCGCCAGAGCAGCTTAGGTTTGGTTCCTCTGCAGAAAGCTATTCGCTTACTACTGACACTGTATGGCATCCTGAGATGAAGAAGAAAAAGGTTCGTCAGGCGATGGTACATGCTATTAACTGTCAAGAACTAGTCGAAGAGCTTTATAGTGGTTACACCACATGCCGAGGGAATATCATATGGCCAGGCATTATTGGTGCTAGTGAGAGAAACACTGCGCCCTATAAATATGACCCTACTTTATCGAAGCAACTTCTCTCAGAAGCCGGCTACGACCCGAAAAATACTATTACCATAATGAGCCGGGGGGCTCGTGTTCCCAAGCAAGTAGAGGTTGCGGAAGCTCTCGTTGGATACTGGAAGGAAGTAGGAATCTCCGCAGAACTTAATATAGTTGAACCATCAATTAGGTCTAGCATGAGTAAGTGTGCGGTAGGTAAAGCAGTTCAAGAAGTAGTGGCTGCATCAGGACGGGATCCCGATAAAGACGAAATCACCAAAGCGGATATGGATGCAGCTCTTGCTAAGGGTGGTGCCGACTGCCCGCACGCAGACCTGACTGGGAATCAACCTTCTAATGAGACCCTGGACTTTGGTCGTCAGGTTAGATACTACATGAGCTGTCTTGGTATAAGGTCGCTTATTTGTGATACGAGCCCGGGCGGCATACAAGATCAGGTGGTCCCTGCGTTAGAGGCGTCAGGTGAGGAACGGCAACGACTTCTGGAGGCGTTAGCAGATACATTCCATGATGATGTTCTGTTCATACCTCTTTTCGATCTTCCTATGATTTATGCTGCTGATCCGAAATTGCTATGGGAGCCCAGATTGGACCCAGCTATTAGGGTAAGTAGCATGAGGTTTAGCGACTAAAAAAGCGATATCAAGTTAAAAAATAAAGGGGCACCCCCATTTAAATGGGGGTGCCCCTTTATTTTTGTCTATTTATCATACCTGTTGAATGATGTAATGCAACCCATGATAAGGAAGGAGTGGTAATTAGTGGAATGGG
>CAJXEF010000019.1 GCA_913052545.1 uncultured Chloroflexota bacterium | reverse complement strand
ATTGTATGGGAGCCGAAAAATCGCAACAAAAGAACCTTCATGAAGAACATTATGTTGGGGTGAATCTCACTAACCCACGATTTGACAAGCTTGCTGAAGTTTTCGGGGCAAAAGGTTTTTACGTTGAGCAGGCTGATCAGATTGGTGATGCAGTGACCGAAGCTATTCGTTCAGGCATGCCCTCAGTTATAGAAATACCTGTTCAGGAATATTTCCCCCCCGCAGCGCCGACTGGATTATAATAACAACATTAACTGGATCTCTGTGTGCTTACTGAACCCTGAAATTACTAATCCTGTCAGTGCGCACCGATATGAATTAAGGTGATAATAGTAGATGGCATCTGACGTAATCAGGCCGGTAGAAGTTCAAATTGATGGTAATCAAATCATTATATTGTGGGATGATGGGCACCGTAGTATTTACCCCCACAGGTTTCTCAGACTTCGATGCCACTGTGCTAATTGTGTCGAGGAAATGACAGGCAAACCGCGACTGGACCCTGATCAAGTACCTCAAGATGTGACTGCAGTGGACCAAATACAAGTTGGAAATTATGCTTTGCAGTTCCTATGGAGCGACACTCACTACACCGGAATTTATACTTATGAACACTTGCGTTCTATTTGCACCTGTATTGCCTGTAAAGAGCGACCTATCCAACCAGATGGATAATACGTTATTCGGCAGGCTGGGGCGAGGAATCACCCTGATTATTCACATCATATGAACGCATAGCTTTAGTCGCTGGCTTCAGCTTCGGAGCCGTAAAAGTATTGGATTTGAATGAAAATGTCGAGAGCTGACGTTCAGATGACTCTCCGCATTGTTTACACGGGGCAGGTTCCTGTGATTGTGAAGCCGGCCTCAGTGATTCAAACTCCTGATTACAACTTACACAATAATATTCGTAAATAGGCATAAGCTCCTCCTGATATACTATCCGATATCTTACAGGTGTCCAGGTATCTTATCCACTCCAGAAGTAGTGGATCCATCGCCTATGTTGCAATTTGACGTGTTTTAAGGAGTCCGAAATGGCTAATAACCCTGAAGTTGTTATTATCGGAGGGGGAGCTGCCGGTTGCGCTACAGCATATAACCTTTCACTCGCAGGAATCCGATGCACAGTGATAGAACGAGAAGGTGTAGGTACCCAAGCCTCGGGTTACGCCGCCGGAGGTCTCAATCCTCTTGAAGGGACCAATATACCTGGTCCCCTTGGCCATCTAGCCATGGAATCTTACTTGTTACACAGTGACCTGTGGGAACCCCTAAAAGAAGCAACTGGAATTGATTACGAATGGCGTCGTATAGAGCTGATTAAAGTTTGTTTCGATCATTCCGAGAGCTCTGATCTTAGAGAAACCCATCAAAGATTCAACGAACTGGCAAATAAGGATTTTTCAGCAGATTGGCTTACCGCACAAGAACTTCAAGAATTGGAGCCACGTATAGCGCCCGAATCATCAAGTGGCCTCTTGGTCAACGGAAACGCATCTGTAAATAGCTATCAATATACTTTAGCCTTGGCTAAGGCTGCCGAAAACATGGGAGTCTCATTCATAAGTGGAAACGTTACCGGCATACAACTTCAAAATGACCGCGTAACTGCAGTAAAACTTGATAGCGCCACAATCCCTTGTGAGACATTGGTCATAGCTACCGGTCCATGGTCACAAGATGCTGAGAATTGGCTCGGCACCCAAATACCTGTGTCTCCATTAAAGGGAGAAATACTCAGACTTGAATTGCCTGGTACGGCTTTACAATATGACTTCTCGGGAGGAGGAGGATCTATTTACAGTAAACCCGACGGTCAAATTTGGTGCGGCAGCACCGAAGAATGGAAAGGGTTCAGTAAAGACCTAACTGAATCGGCTAAGTTATCAATCATGAAGGGGGCTACTACGTTGATCCCTAGATTGGCAGATGCAACATTAGTTTTACACACGGCTTGTCTAAGGCCAGTTACTCCCGATTGGTTGCCTATCATCGGTCCTGCTCCCTCATGGTCTAACGTATTCTTGGCGACAGGGGCTGGGAAAAAGGGCATATTGTTAAGCCCCGCCATTGGTAAATCTATATCTGACTTGATTACTGAAGGTAAAACATCTTTGTCGATTGACAGCTGCCTACCCGATCGAGTATTTGCCGCTAAATAACAGAATCGTCTCGACAATACTTAGTGCTCTATCCAAAACATGATTAAATAAAAGAGCAATTATGGCATATGAAATTACGATCAGTTCTGGTGATCTAGTCATGGAGGCTGCTCTAAACGACACCACCATAGCTAATAAATTAGAAGGGATTCTCCCTATTACAACTACTACTAATACTTGGGGTGAGGAGATATATTTCACTATTCCTTTAGAAGAAATCCTGGAAAATCCTCAGGAAATAGTTGAAGAAGGGGATCTTGGGTATTGGCCACCAGGGCATGCATTTTGCATTTTCTTCGGTGTAACCCCAGCTAGTCGGGGGACAGAAATTAGAGCGGCCAGCGCAGTGACCGTGATTGGGAAAGTACTAGGAGATACCACCCGATTCAAAGAAATACAACCGGGTCAGGCTATAACGATAACCTTAGTGGGCCAATAATAATTTATAGCATATCTTTAACCATACTAGCCAATAAATAGAGACCCACTCTAATGCAAAGCTAGATGAGCCGTGGTAAACTTCAGTTATATCATCTCCACGAACACCCAAGAGGTACTCAATTTGCTAAGCCTCTTTAACACTCTCACCAAACAGATAGAAGAAATTCGCCCAATCAACCATGGATCCTATCGAATGTATACCTGTGGTCCCACAGTATATAGGTATGCTCACATAGGAAATCTGCGGACATATCTCATGGCAGATTGGATAAAACGAGTCCTCGAATATGATGGCAGTGAAGTCTACCACGTCAAAAACATTACCGACGTGGGGCACATGCGCCAAGAACTGCTCGAAACCGGTGGAGATAAGGTTATATTAGCCGCATTAGCGGAGGGCAAAACCGTACAGGAAATTGCTCAGTTTTATGCCGATAGTTTCCACGAGGACGAATCTAGGATCAATATTTTGCCAGCCAAAGTATATCCTTGGGCTTCCCAGCATATCCCTGAAATGATTTCTATAGTTGAAAAACTACTACAAAATGGAAACGCCTATGTAGCAGGGGACAACATCTATTTTGCCGTGGGCGGCTTCGATGATTACGGAAAACTTTCTAGAAACTTCGGAGGAGACCTCTTAGAAGGAGTTAGGGTCGAAACAGATCCTCTAAAAAGGGACCCAAGAGATTTCACGCTGTGGAAGGCAGCCGAGCCAGGAAGAGAAGTGAAATGGGATAGTCCATGGGGAGAAGGTTTTCCCGGATGGCACATAGAGTGCTCAGCGATGGCTTCAAAATATCTGGGCGACAAATTCGACATTCATACAGGCGGTGTGGACAATATTTTCCCTCATCACGAGGACGAGATAGCACAAAGTGAGGGAGCTTTCGGACAGCAGCACGTAAACTACTGGATCCATGGGCAACATTTGCTTGCAGATGGGGCCAAGATGGCCAAATCGTCTGGGAATGTGTTTTTAATAGATGATTTGATCGCCCGAGGATTTGACCCGCTATCTTTCAGATATCTCTGCAGTACCGTTCGTTACAGACACCGCCTCAATTTCACTTTCAATTCTTTGAAGGCTAGTGAGAAGGCACTCACCAATTTGCGGGACCGGGTATGGAATTGGAAAAACGATCCAATTTTAAACTCTCTCCCTTCTGAAACGGAAGAATGGCGCCACAAATTCTGGTCATCCGTGCACAATGATCTAGATATACCTACAGCACTTGCGTTAACGTGGGAAATGGTGAGATCAGAATTACCCGGGCCTGCAAAGCTAGACTTAATAATGGACTTTGATCACGTATTAGGGTTTGGGTTAGACAGTATTCCACCCACATACGACGTGCCTGATTCTATAATACAAACAATAAATAATCGGTCCGGTCTACGAGAAGATGACCAGTTTGAGAAATCGGACTCGTTAAGGAACAAACTCACCACAGAAGGCTACCTAGTCGAAGACAATAATGTGGAGACTCGGATCAGACCCAAGACTCCATTTGAAAGGCTCCAAGATCGTTGGCCTACGGTCTCTTCATCTAGAGAAGTAGAATCTCTCCTTGGCCGACCAGAGAAATTCGATTACAGCCTTATATTGAATGCTTATAACTACGTATCAGACGTAGAACGCTGGGCTAATAGTGCTTTGAAATATTCAGATGCATACTCATCAGAAATCATTATAGTTGATAACGGGTCTACAGATGGTACAGCTGAATGGTTAGAACAATTTCAAGATAACCACGAAAACGTAAAAGTGATTCATTGTGATCATGTAATAGGTGACGCCGCAGGTAAAAACATCGCTTTAAAGCAATGCCAAGGAAGAAACATCCTGCTATTCGATGCTTCAGTAGAGTTAATCGGAGATTTTCTTGGCATCGTAGGGGAAAACCTGTCAGATGATTCTGTAGGAATATTTGGCCCTTATGGATTGAGTACCGACGACATGCAGCACTTCCATGAGGAAGTCGAGCACGGTGACTCGGATGCCATGCAAGCCTATTGTATGACTTTTAGAAGAGACTCTCTGAAAAACGTTGGTTTAATGCGTGAGGCTTTTAGATTCTACCGAAATCTGGACATAGATTTCAGCTTTCAATTCAAGGACAAAGGGTACCGTATAATCGCTGATAACAGTCTGCCTTTAACCCGTCACGAACACCGCCAATGGACAGAGCTTGACGATAATCAGCGTGACGAACTGAGCAGAAAAAATTTCGGGAGGTTCCTCAAACGGTGGGGAAACAGACCTGATTTGTTGATCACATCGGACGCGAAAGGGTTTATCACTGGTTTCCATCACTGACAGTTAAGCCCACCCGAATCTTTGAAATTGCTACACCAAGACTACACACATATACCTAGGTCTACCTGCATACCGTTACCCATAAATGAGTATCTAATAATTCCGATTTAGTTTACTCAACTGCTAACAATATAGTTTCTATACCCCATAAAATTATAGTCGGTGTCAAATGACTTCAAATTTATTAGAACGATTGTTAAAAGGGGAACAAAGAGCCCTATCTATAGCAATCACTATGATAGAACGCACCCAGCCTGGTGTATCAGAATTAATGAGTCAAATCGATAAATACACTGGGAATGCCTATACAATTGGGATAACGGGACCACCGGGTGCAGGGAAGAGCACAATCGTCACGGAATTAACCAAGCTCTTAAGAGGTCTAAATAAAAAAGTAGGGATCATAGCAGTAGATCCAACCAGCCCATTTAGTGGTGGAGCTATATTAGGTGACCGTATCCGAATGCAGAGCCATCATACAGATTCAGAAGTATTCATCCGCAGTGTGGCAACGCGGGGGCACTCGGGAGGCTTATCAAGGGTAGTAAAAACCTTAGTTCGATTATTTGACGCATCAGGAAAAGATATCATCATAGTCGAAACCGTGGGAGTTGGTCAGACTGAAGTGAGTATCATGGGAGCAGCCGATTCCATAGTAGTAGCGTTAGTCCCTGAATCAGGAGATGCTGTACAGACTCTAAAAGCTGGATTGATGGAAATCGCCGATTTATATTTAGTAAATAAATCAGATAGATCAGGCGCGGGACAACTCGCCGCGTCAATAACTAACACAATACAATTGTCCTCATCAATGCCCGCATGGATCCCTCCGGTAATAATGACACAAGCTAATGCCGGTAAGGGATTAGATGAAACATGGGAAAGCATTGAAAATCATCGGCGATTTCTGATCCAAAATTCAGAATTAACTATACGTCGGTCTGCTCGTCGTAAACGTGAATATTTAGAAACAGTTGAAGAAGAGCTAGGACGACGTTTAAGAGCAGCGGTCGATAATGATCTCCAGATTGTTGAAGTGCTCAAAAACATTGAGGCTGGAGCTCAGGACCCATATTCAGCAGCAATTGAGCTGATCAACACGACCGAAAGCAAGTCTCACCCAGACCTACGGGGACTACAAAATTTATAATCTTAATTCTAGACCCACCACATCATTACTGCCGACCTAGGTCATCCTTCAGAAACTGATTGGCTAGTTCACATACCCCGTAGTAGGCCGTACCAAATCATCTTCGAGACCAGGTGTACGAGCAAAGGTAGCGAGCAGCGGATTGACTAATCCTAATATCCCTCTAGATATAGGGTTGTTTAAAAAGGTTTGTATAGTCTGACCATGCCAATCGAAGGAACCTTTGGGAGAGTTTAAGACTTCCCGGATAAAGCTGCTTTTATAAGCCTGGCGAGCCAACGAACTGACCTGTCCATCGCCCAGGTATTCATACATTCTACGCGCCGCATAACCTGTTTCTAATTCCTGGGATAACAATTCTTTCCATCTACGCTGATATTCCTGTAAATATATGTTTGATAAATCTCCTTTTATCAAAGCTTTCTTCAAAACGTCAGCCGCTATCTCGCTGCTAGCTAACGAGTAATAAATGCCTCCTCCAGTAGTTGGCTTCACTTGACCAGCTGAATCACCAACGATCAGTATCCTGTCAGCTACAGTGTCCTTCAAAGGCCGTAGAGGTATCCCCCATTTAGCAGGAGGTTTTGTGATATCCGCTATACTACCTTGTCGGTCCAATTTTTCTAAGAAACGATCCATATATTGCTGAGGCCTGGATCTAGCCAATATTCCAACCAACGACCTACCTGATCTCTGAGGTACTACCCATCCAAAGAAACCCGGGGCAATATCTTGTCCCAGATAGACTTCTGTTTGCTCGGCTATGTTAGTTTTAACCTCTGCTTGTACAGCGGTCACATAATCAGAAACCCTACCTAAGCCTACTTTTTGGGTAAGATTTGTGCTGAATCCAGCGGCTATGACCACTGTCCTAGTATCGTACTGGCTTTGTTCGGTCTTAACACGGACAGAAGATTCATACGGCTCAAGGTCTAAAACGCTCTCTCCCAAATGATACTGAGCTCCTTCAGCGATAGCCTTCTCCGCGAAGGAATTTACATATGATACCCTGTCTACGATTTTTGCTTGTGGAAAAGCGACATGGAATTCTAAACTGTCGTTGTCTGGGGTGATCAGTTTAGCTGATTTTGGTTCACTGTAAACCAGAGATTCGGAGATAGGGAATCTGCTGGCACATTCATTTCCTATAATTCCCGTACAGAGCTTGTTACCTATCTCCGTGCGGCTATCGAATACCCTGACTTGAAATCCATTTTTCGCTAATATCAGAGCGGCGTTGTTCCCAGCTGGTCCAGCACCCACCACCACTACATCGTCCAACTTGGCTTCACCTCTAATGGTAAGGTAACCTCGTACCCATGGTAATCATCCAAGAGCTCGAGATACCAGATTATACTATGTATAATATCTAATTACAGTACGTTTGATTGAGTTTACTGTGTGGAATTAATTGGGTCTTAGGGCATGCTACCTTAGCTCCATTAACACCACCAAGCTATTTGACTACGTTTTGACCAAACCCTACAATACGGCGATCTGACATTATACTAATTTAGAACCAGTGTATACTAATAATCTGAAGGGCTAGGAGGCTAAAATGCCGTACGATCACATACTTGTTGATAAAGAAGACGGGGTCGCCATAATCACATTGAATCGCCCCGAGGTTCTCAATGCTATGAATAGGAAATTAGGTACTGAATTACACGAAGCAGTATTAGAACTGAACAACGACGATGAGGTGGGATGCATAGTACTAACAGGCTCTGGACAAAGAGCGTTTTCAGCAGGGGGTGATATCCATGAACAACGAGAGCGAGCTCAAAATCTGACTCAAGAAGAAAGAGATCAAGAAGACGCTGCTAGGGTTCATCACCAGTACGAGATATCGGCTTCCCCGAAGCCGATTATAGGCATGATGAATGGCTTGGCCTATGGAGGCGGATCGGTACTAGCGTCATCTCTGGACTTCCGCCTGGGATGTGAGCATTCTAGCTTTAGATTTTTAGCAGCCGCATATGGGAGGATTAACTCAACATGGACCCTTACAAATCAAGTTGGATGGCCCATGGCCAAGGAATTATTATTTACAGGTAGAGTGATCGAAGCAGAGGAATCCTACCGCATAGGTTTACTTAATCACCTAGTTCCCTGTGACCAACTCCGTTCGAAAACTATGGAAATAGCCAAGACTATAGCAGGTCATAGAAGAGAATCTGTGATGGGTATCAAAGATCTGCTGCTTCAACACAAGGGATGTACCTTGGAACAAATGTGGGCAAATGAAAAAGATTTTACCACCAATCAAGTACGTGGTTATGGGGTAGAAGAAGCCTTCCCTGAATTCTTAGAACGGAAGGGACGATAGGAAGTTAAGTATCAAGAGTCCCTTTAGTACTAGGTATTTGACCCATAGCCCTGACATCTAGCTCCACTGCATCCCTCATCGCTCGACCTAACGCTTTACAAAGAGCCTCGGCCTTGTGATGAGGGCTTACCCCAGCCAAGATCTCGGCATGCATATTAATACGACCCTCTAAGGCGAACGACTCTAGAAAATGACCAACCAGATCACCGGATAATGTTTCCACCATGAGGCCATTCAATCCTGTATTTACGACAGCGTAGGGTCTCCCACTGCAATCAACCACTACTCTAGCAAGAGTCTCATCAAGTGGTGCAATTGAATGACCCATTCGCCTGATACCCTTAACCTCTCCAATCGCCTGATTAAAAGCCCGGCCTAGCATTATGGCAACATCTTCAACAAGATGATGCCATCCCACATGCTTATCACCTACAGCATGCAACGTGATGTCAAACAACCCATGGCGGGCTATCTGGCTCACCATATGGTCTAGAAACCCATTACCAGTATCTACTTCGAAAAATCCGTCGCCGTCCAGATTAACCATTACACTTATATTAGTTTCCCCCGTTTTTCTTTCCAAAGACGCGACTCGTGGTGTTAACGAATTATTCGCGATAGTCAGGTCAGTTTTTTCTTCCATTTATTTTATCTCCCTACCAAATCCGAAAGGACTTCGATTACTCGATCAGTTTCCTCAGGAAAACCAACACTGATCCTCATGTAATCTTGTAGTATCGCATTATTAAAATAACGAGGGAAAATCCCTCTACGACACATACCTTCAAATATCTCTTGACCTCGCCCATCAGGAAGCCTACACAGAATGAAATTAGCTTGAGACGCCCATGGCCAGACCCCGTGTACATTCTGCAACAGTCCCATCATTCGTTCTCGTTCTGCAACTATCGCCTCTATCCGCCCTGTCAATGTAGGGAGATCGTCAAGAGATGCCGTTAATGCTATTTCTGAAGCTAAATTTACATTATAAGGAGGCTTCATACTCATGATGGAGCGTGCAATGTCAGGAGACATCACACCCAACCCGACCCTGAGACCTGCTAATCCAGCCCATTTACTAAAAGTCCGCAAAACTATCAAATTGGGATACTCTTCCAAAAGAGAAAGGGCTGTCTGCCCACAAAATTCGTAATAAGCCTCATCCACTACAACTATTATTTCAGTATCAAGAATACTCCTGATCTGCGATTCTGTAGCTATATTACCTGTAGGGTTATTTGGTGAAGCCAAAAAAGCTATCTTTGTTTTAGATGTAATCGATGATTTTATAGCTGCTACGTCAATCTCAAAGTTTTCATCTCGGGACACAGTTATAGTCTCACCGCCACAGACTTCAGTAGAAAAAGAATACATCCCGAATGTTGGTACCGGGATTATTATATTGTCACCGGGGGCCAGAAAGATGCGCAAGATAAGATCTATAAGTTCATCACTTCCGTTTCCTACTACTATCCTATCAGGGTGTACATTCAAGTAACCTGCCAGTTTTTCTCTAATCTGCCTCTGATTCTGGTCTGGGTAATGATTATATTGCTGAAAATTACCTAGTGCCTCTATAACTTTAGGTGACGGCCCATATGGGTTCTCATTACCATTCAATCTGATAACGTTTTCCGGTGCTATCCCTGCTTGCTCCGCCAATACTTCCATGGGATCTACTCCCTGGTAAGTAGTCAACTTGCGTATGTGAGGGAGAAGCAACTCTCTTACGTCTCGCATAATCATCGTTCCTTAGAATACTTCATGGCTAGATATGGGCGCACAAAGCCAATCTCGTTATTGATGAGATATCAGTTCTCGGCACCTAGTTGATCCAAGCGTATTCTTATAGCTCCCGAATGCCCTGTGAGCCCTTCAGCGTGTGCCATTTGAACAGCCGCTTCACCCAACATTCCAAAGTCATTCTTGTTTAGACCAACTACTGGCATGGTCCTTAAAAACTGGTGTACTCCTAAAGCTGAGTTAAACCTAGCCGTACCTCCAGTCGGCATTACATGGCTGGGACCGGCGACATAATCACCCATAACTTCTGGAGAGAACTCACCTAGGAATAGGCCACCCGCATTCTTAACCTTGCCTGCCCAAGTCCAGGGATCTTCCACCATTAAGCAGAGATGCTCTGGAGCTATTTTGTTAGCTAAATCCAAGGCATCATCAAGGTTGTCCAACAACACTACCTTGCCCCTATTCTGGAGGGCTTCTTGGGCAAGTTCACGCCGCGAAAGTTCTTTCAATTGTTCATCTAGTGCTTGCTCAACATTAATAATCAGCTGGTCTGAGTTGGTAATTAGGATAGCAGTAGCTAAAGGATCGTGCTCAGCCTGTGCAATGAGATCCGCAGCACAAAATGCAGCATTCGCACTTTGATCAGCTAATACTACGGTTTCAGTAGGACCAAATATGCCATCTATATCAACTTGCCCCCTAACCATTTTTTTTGCGTACGA
Organism: uncultured Chloroflexota bacterium; assembly: GCA_913052545.1. The sequence continues at coordinate 7,837 of CAJXEF010000019.1, read as the reverse complement.
AACGAAGAAATTTCCTGGCCCACATATTTTATCTACCTTAGGAATCGTCCTCGTACCATAAGCCATAGCAGCGATAGCCGGAACACCGCCAATTTGGTAAACAACATCTACCTCTGCTATTTGAGCTGCTGCCAATACTGATGGATTCATAGGAGAATCCCCTATCTTAGGAGTACACAGAATTACCTCTTTTACCCCTGCAACTTTAGCTGGGATCGCAGTCATTAAAACGGTAGATGGATAAGATGCAGTACCTCCTGGAGCATACAACCCAACCCTCTCTAACGGTCGGACTAACTCACCTAGTCCCTGTTCAAGGTCCACCCAACTTTTAGGCATAGTAGATTGATGAAATTGAGTTACCCTTTCTGCTGCCAGTAAAAGTGCCTCTTCAAGCTCCTTTGAAATCGATTTACGAGCCGAGTTTATATCTACTTGACTGACCTCGAATTGCTGTGGAGCAGATCCGTCTAAAAGTGCTATATAACGTCTCACTGCATCGTCACCGTCTCGTTGGATCTCCTGAAGCATAACCGATACCGATTCCTCCGGTGTGATATCTTTACCAAAGGCTGCCTCAGTGCGTCTCAAAACTGAAGGCGGTAACGTCCCCATATCCAAAGGATCAGACCGATCCAACAATTTCTCGGCTTCTTGCATACCGGTGAATCGATTAAGTCTCACTTAGATACTCCCTAATCTGACTTAAGGTCTCAACTACGACACGTTCTTTATATGATTCAATCATCGATCGCGGAACAAACTGATATATCTTCTCTAGACTTTCTGGCATATTGCTAAGAAATGAATCTACTACCAATTGCACACCCTCATCATCTCTATGCATTCGGTTCAATGCCCTTTTCAACCTTTCCCAAGAGAAATCCCATCCAAGAAACCTCAATACCCAGTTACGCCATTCGGATAATAATTCGTCTTCCAAAAATTCGACCAGAACGGCATTTTCCGAGCCATTCAGTAACATTTCTGGTTCTAATTCAAAGAAATCTTCTTCTATAACTGATCGATCCATATCTAATTGAAGAGCTCTATCCCAAATATGACCCTCCAATTTGTTGTCTATACCTGGGCTCCCTTCGTCAAAATGTGGTCTAAACATAGTAGTGATCCAAAGTTCATCTGCAGCCAAATGGCAAACATATCCTAAGATGAATGCTCTTGTCTCGGGAGTCAGAGATTTCGAATCGGCCAATCTAGGATACCTAGAAAACATTTCTTTCGTACCTGTCCCAACACTGTCGACACTGAGAGGGGCAAAATGTGTTCGTTGGCGGTCCCATTTCGCCATGGCTCTGATGTCAGGCGCTGTAGCACCTAATAAACAACTACCCATGTGATCATGAACATATCCCAGGTCAAGCTGCTGAGAAACTTGGTCCGCTAGATATATATGCATCGGTAGATTTGGCAAATTCGTAGTCCTTGAGTCAACAGACCTGATTATGACTATCGCGAGTTGGGATGATAATTTTGTGATCGTTATCTTTAAAAAAGATTGTCAAATGCTTTAGATTTCTCCTTGAACAAATAACTAACCTGAGAAGCTGCAATTTCTACTCCACCACAATCTCTTAAGTGATCTACAGCATCCATCAAAGCTTCCTTTTTGATCAACAAGCTAATGCTATACCAATCCTCTTCGGCGATATTATATACCCTAGAAACGGTTGGGCCCTTCAATCCAGATAATTTCGGCCGAGCCAATATAGTCGCGCTAACGCTTTCTGGTGAAAATCCTTTTATATTAGCTGTTAATCTAAAATAGGGTCCAGCCTGAAGATGAGATTCCATCAGCTCAACTAAATGCCTGGCCAAATGTGTATTGGACTCGTTATTTGATAAAGAATTAAGATTGCCAATCAAGCAAGATTGGGAAACTAATATAGTTCCCCCTTCCAGGGTTTTAAGCCCATTCTCCCGTAAGGTCGTACCAGTTGCAGTAAGGTCAGCAATTAAATCTGCATACCCAGCCGCGGGAGCAGCTTCCAACGTCCCACTAGCCGGAACCAAGGTAAAGTAATTTATCCCACGTTCAAATAGATGGCTACGTAATAACCGAGGGTATTTAGTTGCGATACGTAACTGCTTTCCGTGTTGGTGAAAATCCAAAGCAACATCCGCGAGATCATCAACAGAAGTAACATCTAACCATGCGTCCGGTACCGCGAGAACAAACTCACATCGCCCAAACCCCAGGTCTTCAAGTAGCGCCACTACTAGCAACTCGTTGTTACGATATTCTAACAACCGGTCTAATCCTGTGATTCCTAGTTCCGCACTACCTTCTTCAACTTTTTGTGTGATGTCAGCCGTCCGTTGGAACAAAACCTCTACACCAGGCAAAGCTGGAATAGACCCAGTGTATCTTCGGGCACTAGGACGCCTCACAGGAATTCCACAATCTCGCATAAAACCTAGTGTCGGCTCACTAAGTTCACCATCACTAGGTAATACTAGTCTCAATTTAGCGCTATTACTGTTTGCCACACTCTTTCCACAATTGAAGTTAATATTTGTTATATTATCCTTGAAAAAACATTATAGATTTAGACATATTGGACTCAAAATCGTACTGTTTATACCTAATTTATTTGATAAACACGTGACTCGTTTCCCGAGCTTATCAATATTACCTCTCTATTCTGGCGCTCCTTGGCGTAGGTAATAACCTCGTTTAACGACTTTACCTCTAAATAGGCTTCGGCAGCGACGCCTGTTTGATAGAGCTCGTCAACTTTTTCTATTACAGCGCCAAAGTATTTCCTATCGGTTGCTGCTACTAAAACCCGGCGGTCAGGGTCATTATCTTTCACACCAGCGTCGAATTTTGATAGTCGCATCAAGGATTCTAAATTATACGCAAACCCCAACGCCGGCAAGTTCTCTTCACTCCCGAGTGCTCTCGCCAAATCATCATATCTCCCACCACCTCCAAGAGGATATGGAACACTAGGATGATTAACCTCAAAAATGATACCGTTGTAGTAAGCCAGACCTCTAGCCAACCCAAAATCAAGTTCAAGATCCCCGTTAACTATGATTTTGCTATTATCAGATGTTAGCAATTCCATTAACTCGGTTAGTCGGTGGAATGGCTTTAGATCTGCACCAACCCTCACCATAAAAGCTTCAGTTTTTTTAATGGTATCTGGAGCCAACCCTCGCAGGGAAATCAACTCGGAGATCAATTCTATACCGTGCTTGAGATTGATTATTTGGTCGTTACCTCTGACCTTTCTGAGCAATCTGTCAACTATATCAGATGGATTTCTTCTCCCTAGATTCCCCCAGTGCTCAGCAGGAATATCCCTGTTTTCAGGCAATCGTGAATCGTCTAGATTATAGGGTTCTAAAGCTTCACTAGATTCCCCAGAGGTCCACCCTAAGAATCCGCTAAGAACCTGACGAGCCTGCTCATCATCCAGATCAGATATCGCAAGACTCAACCCACTAGCACCTGAAACAGTCTCTATTAAATTTAACTGATTGGCCCGTTCTTCCAATTTAGCTGGGTCGCTATTCTCATCGCTTAAAAAGGGAATTTGAGAAACTAAAAAAGCCCGCGCCCTTTCAGATAAATTCGCCACATCCAGAACACTATTTACAATCCCAAGGTCTCCCACTCGTATTTTATAATCACATATATCGAGTTCATGAAGCACTCTCGCCGCAATGGTGAGTAATTCAGCGTCAGCTAAAACTGTGCCTGAACCAATCAGCTCGGCTCCAATCTGCGTAAATTGGCCTCGATCCTCACCCGAAACTGCATCTTCTAGGTTATATCGGAATACGGGACCACCATATTGCCATCTGACAGGTAAGGTTTCTTTCTGGGCATGATCTAAATAATAACGCATAATGGGCGCTGTAAATTCCGGGCGCAGACATATTTGATTCCCTGATGCATCAGCGAAATCGTATATTTGAGCTGCCATCTCCCCACCGGATTTGCGCAGGAACAATTCAGTGGGACCAAGAACGGGCAAAGTGATAATCCTATACCCGAAGGACCAAAATAAGTCGGACAGCTTTTGATCTAATGATTGCTTTATAACCATAATTGAGGCAAGTAGCTCAGTCAGAAAATACTTAATAACCTTTTAGTGATTTACTATTCTACAGTAGCATATTTTTCGGTTCAACGAAGGTAACTATCGAATTCCTCTATAATGTGCCGTAATATCAACCGATGAAGAACCTATAAGGCGACAGTTAAGGGTGGGCATTAAGGCCTCCATCGATATATATAGGCTGTCCCGTATTATAATCGCAAGATTCTGAAGCCAAATAAACTAAAAGCGGGCCTATGTCAGCTGGAACTCCTTTACGCCGCAACGGAGTGTATCTAACCAGGAGCTCTTCTCTTTGTACTTCTAGGGGGATTTCCTCGCCCGTGAACCACCCTACTCCCAAAGCATTAACCCTGATATTATGACGACCCCATTCAACTGCCAAAGATCGAGTCAAAGCCAATACCCCGGCCTGACTCGCACTGAACGTAGCTCCATTGATCATCCCTCTTTCAGCCAAGACCGAAATTATGTTGACTATTCTCCCGTAACCATTGCTAATCATTAGATCACCTATTAGCTGGGAGAGAAGAAAAGTGGATTTTAAATTCCTAAATTGAATTTCGTCCCATTCCTCTTCTGTCGTTTCGGTAAAAGGTTTTGCAAACATACTTCGAACATCATTCACCAATATATCTACAACATCGTAACGATTATTGAACGCGTTTATAGCACCGTTCACACCGTCCTTAGTTGATATGTTCACAGCAATACCGTCGTCCACCTGCCCGCCAGAATATCGAATGACGCTCTCCAGTTGAGATGCATTTCGGGCAATAGTAAATACCTTAGCACCTGCTTCCATTAACACAGCAGCTAATTGTGGAGCCTCTTCTCCACCACTTGTAGCCAAAATAGCTACCTTGTCATTTAAATCGTATTCTGGAAGAACTGGCATTGGTATCTCCTTAGCAAGGTATTCGACATATCTCAAATTTCCAAGGGTATAAGAGGGGCGTGCCCTGCTGGCGAAATTCCAGACGCTAGGCCACCGCCATCCACTATAATCATTTCCCCGGTCATATAATCGGAAGCAGGAGAAGCTAGAAACACCGCCACTGGACCCAAATCCTCAGGTATTCCGAGTTTCCCCGTTGGCAGAAAATCGCCCGATGGAGGAAGTGTCTCTCGAATATCAGAATTAGTTGCCTCAGTGGGTATAAAACCTGGAACTATGCTGTTTGCAGTGATACCGTATCTGGCAAGGCTAAAAGAGAGGACTCGTGTTAGCTGAATTACTCCACCCTTGGTACAACAATACATATATATATCCCTACCACCACGCAACCCGAACCCCGATGCGACGTTGATAATTTTTCCGCGGCCCTGTTCGGACATAACTTTAGCAGCAGACCTAGCACAATAAAATGCTCCACTGAGATTAACATCCATCGCTTGCTGCCATTCATCATCCGAAATGTCCCATATGGGTTTCCTGACATTCGACGAAACTAATGCAGCATTATTTACCAAGACGTCTATGTGTCCGAATTGGTTAACTGCAGTAGAAATGAGACGATCTACTTGGCTAGAGTCGCTTACGTCAGCTTGGACTGCAAGAGCATTCCTCCCTAACTGGGTAACCTCATTAGCCGCCTCCTCAATTGGACCAATTCTCCGACCGGCTATACATATGGACGCACCAGCCCTAGCCAAAGCTCGAACCATGGCTAGTCCTAAGCCAGTCCCACCACCGGTGATTACCACTACCGTATCCTCTAAGTCCAAACGATTTAACATTCTTATAACCTGCTCATATTAATTGGTTGGATCATTAATATTGGGTAATTGCAGTTCGGTGTTATCCTTTGCTAAAGTCACATCCCCCGATGTTAGGGTGACCAATTCACCACTATCAGTTTTGACGATAAGGTTCCCCAGATCATCTATGTCTTCCGCGATTCCTTCAACCCGCAACCCCATATAATCAACCGAAACCCTTTTTGATAGCGTGCTCAGCGATTCTCTCCACTCTTCTATAGGGGACATTCCTCTCTTGATACCAAAATAAAAGGAATCTAGCTCTTGCAGAAGTGTCCTCAGTATATTTTCTCTGGACACTTCATATCCTAGTGCCACATCGAGGCTAGTGGCACTAGCAACAAGTTCACCCAAATCTTCCTGTTTCAGAGAAATATTAATACCAATGCCAACTATGGCATATTTGATCTGGTCGGCTATGATTGTACTTTCTACCAATATGCCGGCCACTTTTCTGCCATTGATCAATATATCATTGGGCCACTTAATATCAGGACGGACTCCGGTGTTCTTAAATATCGACTTCTTTACAGCCAAAGCCGCTATTATTCCTATCAAGGGCAATCCTGCTTCATCCGGATACAAAACTACGGACAAATATAAGTTCCCAGGCTTGGAAATCCATGTTCGTCCTAATCTACCTCTACTTGATCTCTGGGATTCGGCAATCACAACAGTGCCTTCATCTATGCATAAATCGGCATATAGGTGAGCCTGGTCCATCGTCGAGGTTAATTGTTGAAAAAACCTAATGCGTTTGCCGATTACACGGGTGTACAACCCGGATCTAACCATGGAAGCTACTAAATTACCCGACATATCTAGCCGCTAAACGGAGAAACCTTGCATACTAACTCATATCCAAGTTGGCGCTGAGAAATGAATCAACCTTTAATATGGTTAAGTATTGCATTAGATGCTCCTCGGAAATCTTCTTGGGTTAAAGAACCCAACCTTCTGATCACCATCGCAATAGGTAACGTAGCAATCCTGAGCCTTACTATAGCGGGTTTAATTAAGGAGGCTTCTCTCCAATCTTTAATTTTATAATCCCCTTCTCGACCGGGCGAGGATACTCTGCTCGTAATTTGAGCGACTATAAGTTCCTCGGTTTGCTGATTAAAATCTTTTAAGCTTATCACCAACGCGGGTCGTTTCCTAACTCCCGCTCCTTCACCGAATGGATAGGATACCAAAACTACATCCCCTTCTTTAAAGTCTGTCATAAGCTGCGTCCTCTTCACTTTGCCAATCATCACCAAATGTAGCGTCGGAAAGAGATGAATAACTAGCTGAAGCACCTAGTTGTCCTAATTGTAAATCCCTGATTGCACGATCAGTAACTCTGTAAAAGGTTCTCCCATCAGCGGAATGCCAGAGTTCCAGATATTCAGCGCTAACTTGTGCTCCAATCCAGGTGTGTCCAATCCCTCGTAAATCTAATAGTTCAAAAAGCCTTCGTTGCTCCATCGCTCCAGCCAAATGAACTTGTTCTAGTAATTCGCCCCTGGAGTCGGCAATCCTAATCTTCGGTGCTTGAGTCTCCATTTCTCTAACGAGCGATTCTAGGCGATCCAAGGTACGTCTTATTGTTCTGATATACCTTTGACTGGCTTGACCACCAGACCCACTAGTCATAATTTCACCACCTCATGAGAGGATTTTCTCACCATCCGTGTTCCAACTTGTCATGTAAAACTTCAGTCAATTCGGAGACAGGCAACCTAACCTGATTCATAGTGTCCCTGTCTCTTACGGTCACCTGATCATCGTCAAGAGTATCAAAATCTACGGTTACACAATAGGGAGTGCCTATCTCATCCTGACGCCTATACCTTCTGCCAATACTCTGTGCGTCATCGAATTGAGCATTGAAATTCCTCCTAATGAGATCGTAGACTCTCCTAGACGTTGGGTTCAACTTCTCGTTCCTACTGAGGGGAAGCACTGCAACTGTAATTGGTGCTAATTTACGATGCAAATGA
>CAJXEF010000018.1 GCA_913052545.1 uncultured Chloroflexota bacterium | reverse complement strand
ACCATAAAGAAATTCTGGGTCTAGAACACATCGACAAAGTAGTAAACATTGACCAGTCACCTATTGGTAGAACCCCTCGCAGTAACCCTGCAACATACACTGGTGCATTTACACCAATTCGGGAGTTATTCGCTAATCTACCGGAGGCGAGAGTACGAGGTTACAAACCTGGACGTTTTTCCTTTAATGTCAAAGGAGGAAGATGCGAGGCCTGCCAAGGCGCTGGTTACAACCAAATTGAAATGCAATTCCTCCCAGATGTTACGGTTCCCTGCGAGATATGCCAGGCAAAAAGGTACAACAGGGAGGCGCTTGAAGTAACCTTACGGGGAAAAAGCATAGCCGATGTATTGGATATGACTGTCGAACAGGCACTCAGTTTTTTCTGGAACATTCCAAGAATTCGCTCTAAATTGGAAACTTTAAGCGACGTCGGTCTTGGGTATATCCGATTGGGACAACCAGCTACCACTCTGTCAGGAGGAGAAGCCCAAAGAGTAAAATTAGCCACTGAACTCTCTAAGAGAGCCACTGGTCGAACGTTTTATCTATTAGACGAACCGACTACCGGCCTTTCATTTGAGGACTGTGCCGCTCTTATGCGAGTGTTACATAGGCTCGTGGACAATGGAAATACAGTATTACTAATAGAACACCACTTAGACCTCATTAAGAATGCTGACTGGATAATTGATTTAGGACCTGGAGCAGGGAACGCCGGCGGACGGCTAATAGGGGAAGGTTCTCCTGAGCAATTAATATCAAATCAAAAATCACATACTGCCCGATATCTTCGAGCCAAACTAGATAAAGAGAGTCCAGTTAACTTGGTTCCAACACTATGAAGCTAACCAGCCAATATTTCAATGTAATCTTTGTAACGGAAATTATGTTTTGTTAAAATAGCAAACACTAATACAAAATAAGTGAGGACGATTATGCCTCTTCATTACGATGGTCAAATTCAGATAACGAAAATAAATATGGGACCCTATAACAATAATGGCTACATAGTTGCTTGCGCAGACACCAAGGAAGCGGTGATCATAGACACACCGGCAGAACCCGAGAAGCTTCTTAATGAGATCGGTGATCTCAAAATAAAAGCCATCTTAATAACCCACGGGCATCAAGATCACCTCCTAGGCTTTACTGAAATTACTAATACAGTCGCTGTCCCCGTAGCAGTGGGGGAAGGTGATGTAGAAATGTTACCAGCGCCCCCAAGCATGATATTAGACGACGGAGATGTGATTGAAATTGGTAACCACACGATTAAAGCACTGTCCACACCCGGACATACAAATGGTTCTACCTGCTACTTGATCGGACAGCACCTCTTCTCGGGAGACACGCTATTTCCGGGCGGCCCGGGAAAATCCCGAACACCAGAGGCCCTGAAACTAGAATTAGAGAGTATTACCCAAAAATTATTGGTCTTAGATGAAGGTACGGCAGTCTACCCGGGTCATGGTGACGACACCACAATAAAGGAAGCCAAACGCCAATACGAAATCTTTGCCTCCAAACCCCATCCAGATGACCTATGTGGAGACGTAGCCTGGCTTGAATAAACTATCCGCAATGACCATGCGAGCCTAGGTAATTAGTGGCAGTTGATGATCACTGTCTAAACCAATGAAAATAAGACACCTAAACATCTCTCTCATTAGGATTGGCAATTTTTAATATGCACGATACTACCGTATTAGATAATCAACTTCGAATCCTAACATCGGTCATGCCACACTCATCCTCGGTCTCTATGATGATCCTTGTAGGAGCCGGTTCTAGATACGAAAATTGCGAAATGGCCGGGTTATCCCATTTCTTGGAGCATCTTCCATTTAAAGGTACTAAAGGCTGGCCATCTGCAAGGCTCATCAGTGAAGCTATAGAAGGTGTCGGCGGTATCATGAACGCCAGCACTGATAGGGAAATGACCATATTCTGGTGCAAAGTATCAACTTTACATTTTAAACAAGCGTTCTCTGTCCTCATAGATATGATATTGAACCCTAACCTGGATCCAGATGAAATGGAAAAAGAACGCGAAGTCATACAAGAGGAATTGCGTATGACAAATGATTACCCTACACAAAGAGTGGATCTCTTAATAGATGAACTTCTTTGGCCAGATCAAGCAATGGGTAGAGACGTAGGTGGGACCTTAGATTCGGTTGCCGATATTTCAGTTGAATCGGTAAAAAAATACATGACGCATCAATATAACCCGGCTAACACAGTTATATCGCTTGCAGGAAACATAATCCACCAAGAAATCACTGAGTTGATCGAGTTAGCTACCCGAGATTGGCATCCAAAAGAGTCTCTTCCCTGGGAGCATGTAAAAAAGGGTGTGAGCGGATGTGAAGTCAAGATAGAGAATCGTAAAACCGACCAATCCCACATCTGCATTGGACTCGCTGGCATTGCTCTGGATGACCCAGATAGATACGCCTTATCCTTGTTAAACGGTATCCTTGGTGACGGCATGAGCAGTCGTTTGTTTCTCAATCTAAGGGAGGAACAAGGATTGGCATACGACGTCTACAGTTCGCTGAATCACTTCCGTGATTGTGGCTCTCTCGTAGTTTACTGTGGGGTAGAACCAAAAAAAACTAGATCTGCCATCTCAGCTATCATCGATGAGTTCCGCTCAATATCTCTGGGTATAACTGAATCTGAATTAATTAGAGCCAAAGAATATGCTAAAGGTAGACTTTTGCTTAGAATGGAAGACAGCCGTTCAGTCGCGGCTTGGGCAGGTACCCAAGAGATTCTTCTAAACAACGTATCGACAGTAGAAGAAGTAATCCAATCTATTAACGCAGTCACTGAGGACGATATAGCTCGTGTCAGTAGCAGAGTGATTACCCCAGATAATATTAAAACAGCGATTGTCGGGCCACATAGAAGCGACAAAGGAATCCTAGAATTGTTGGACTTCTGAATATCCGACCCGCCTACTTCATATAACGGTATTGATTTTAGAATAATTCCATTCCTGAGTTCCGAAGGATTCACGCTAATTGGATCAAACATCGAAAAAGATTTTAACAGCTTGGAAGAAGCTCGCGAGGAAATGTGCCCTTTGGACCGGACTCATTCTATCAGCTGTACCTCCAACTCCTAAATTAGTTCAGGGGTTAATTAGCTACCTCGGGAGGGAGCCATCAGTAACGGATCAAATTTCACGATTGATCTCTGCTTAAGACACTTTGTTTGGCCCACAAGTATAAATTTTGAGAGGACTGAATGAAACTCGGGTTTTTTGTGACTAACCAGTATTTACCCAATCAATCAATGCCGCAAATGATCCAAGAGAGTGTTGAACAAGTTAGGTTGGCAAACCAGGCAGGGTTTGACTTAATTTGTACAGGGCAACACTACATGGCATCCCCTTACCAGATGTCAGCTAGCCTCCCCTTACTGGCACGTCTAGCCGCCGAATCAGGGAGCATGGAGGTCGCTGCTACGGTGATTTTAGTACCATTACACAATCCTGTTGAACTCGCTGAAAGCGTAGCCACTATGGACAGCATCTGTAACGGAAAATTCATATTCGGCGTAGGTCTCGGTTACCGAGATGAAGAGTACTTGGCGTTTGGAGTAAAAAAGGGTGAAAGGGTGGGACGGCTAACGGAATCAATGGAAATCATGAAACTTTTATGGACGAAGAAAGAAGTTGAATTTGACGGTAAATATTTCCAGGTTCCTCACATTTTTCCTGCAACCCACCCCGTTCAAAAACCTTACCCGCCCATTTGGGTTGCTGCTAACAACCCAAGAGCCATAAAAAGAGCTGCTCGTTGGGGGTATCCATGGTTAATCAATCCCCATGCGACCGTAGAAATGGTATCTACCCAATTATCTGACTACAAATCCACCTTGGAAGCATCCGGGCATACCCTACCTCCGACGTTACCTATGATGAGAGAATTATATGTAACAGAAGATAGTCAACGAGCTCTGCAAGAAAGCGAACCTTTTCTGGGACCTAAATACGAAGCCTACGCTGCGTGGGGACAGGACAAAGCTTTACCTGGGGAGGAAAGCTTTAACATACCATACAAAGACCTATCGAAAGACAGGTTTCTACTCGGATCCCCCGAACAAATAGTGGACGAAATCCAGAAATACCAAGACCGTCTAGGCGTCGACTACTTGATATTTCGTATGCAATGGCCCGGAATGGCTCAGAAGCAGGTGCTTCGCCAAATACAACTAATGGGTGACAAAGTAATTCCTAATTTGAAGTAAGGCTCATAAATATTAAAAAAATTTGTTTGCGCCCAGTCCAACCGAAGAACCGTGCGTCTAACAAAACTTCAGATATCGGTTGTATTTACAATCGAACCGTCGGATAGAACTACCCCGTCAAGGCATCGGCATTCTACTCTACCGGAATAGAACTGCTCCTCGAATAACTGAGCGTACAGGCCTCTATTCAACAAAAGCTCGGAATGAGTCCCCGATTCGATTATCTTGCCATTGTCTATCGTATAGATAACATCAGCAGCCAGGATAGTGGACAGCCTGTGAGCTATTGCAATTGTAGTCCTATTTCTCATAAGTGGCTCAAGCGCAGTTTGCACTAATCTTTCGCTGAACGTATCTAGAGCTGAAGTAGCCTCGTCCAATATCAAAAGCTTAGGATCATGCAGTAAAACTCTAGCTATAGATAACCTTTGCCTTTCTCCTCCGGATAGGCGATATCCTCGTTCCCCAACGATGGTGTCATAACCGTGTTCGAACTCCAAGATACGATCATGGATATATGCGGCCTTAGCTGCATCTTCCATCTGTTCTTGGGTTGCATTGGGATTACCGTATTTTAAATTTTTACTAATACTAGCGTGAAATAAATAGCTTTCCTGGGACACATAGCCAATAATTTTAGCCAGAGAGGATCGCGTGATCTTCTTCACACTAATGTCATCTATACTTACAACCCCTTGCGTAGCATCATATAGTCTGGGAATCAAATAGGATATGGTGGTTTTACCAGCACCCGTTGGGCCTACAAAGGCCGCCAACTGGCCGGGTTTGATTTCGAATGAAATTCCATCCAAAACCCACGGGCCATCGCCGGAACTAACAGATCCAAACTTTTCTTGATATTTCGACGCGTAGTTAATACTCACATCTTCAAAGGATACTTTGCCAGCTATCATCTCAGAGGCCAAATCAATCGCGTCTTGATCATCTGATATTTCAGATTCAATATCCAGATAAGAAAATATTCTTTCAAAAAGAGCTAAAGATGCCTGTAATTCAACTGATACCTCCAGTAATCTACCGATGGGGAAATATAATCGACTTTGTAGCGTCGTGAAAGCAACCACCGTACCGGCTGACATAGCACTAGGTCCCATACTAGCTATTAAATAGCCTGCCAGAAGGTAAATCATCACAGGAGAAATCGAAAAGAAAATTTGCATGAACGCAAAAAAGCATTGACCTGTCATGTGCTGACGAATAATCAGGTCTGATAACTTCTGATTTTCCGTATGAAATCTGTCAATTTCCTGGTTTTGTCTTCCAAATAATTTAGACAACAATATCCCAGAAATCGATAATGTCTCCTGAGTAATCGCCGTCACTTCAGCCGTGACCTTTTGGGTTTCAGCCGCCACTACCCTCCTTCGACGGCCCACCACCCTACTGATCAAGAAAAAGAAGGGAGTTGTTCCAACCGCCACTAACGTCAGTTCCCAGGATAGTATTAACATAGCTATCAACGTGCTGACAAAAATTACACTATTTGATAAAACATCCGAAATAGTACTGGTTACTACCTTTTGGACCCCACCTACATCATCAGACACTCTAGATTGAATTTCTCCTGTTCGAGTATCTGTGAAAAACCCCATAGACAAACTTTGAAGATGTCGGTACAACCGATCGCGCATATCCCTCATTACTCGTTGGCCCATGCGAATCGTCAGGAAACTCTGAGATATCCCAAGCACACCCGTAACCATACTGACGCTTGCCATCACCCCTCCTAGAACCCAGAGGAGGTTCAAATTAGGGGTGCCTGAACTTGGGAATATAGCATGGTCGAAAACCACCTGTATGAGCAACGGGTTAACAACCCCTATACCAGCGGTTACGAATATCAGTATTCCTAAAAAGACAACTTGAAAAGAATAAGGACGAAAGCAGTAAGCGATACGACGACTTAATCCTTCTGGGCATTGTTGCTTTTGTTGTGACGGCCTATCTACCATATCTTGATTATATCAAGCCTGCTTCATTGGCGATATCCGTTAGAGGCTTAAATCAGGCCTCGCTATTACACGTGCAAGTTACGATGCTCCAAACTAGAGGCTAAGAACTGGTCATGATAAACTGTTAGGAATTTCTGAATGGTTTATTGATAACTATTAGATTTATATAAAACCATCTGAAGATCTGAAGGACGGAGGATAAACAAGAAGATGGTACCACCGGTCGACATATTTGGAATAATGCCAAGTTGGGTTGGGGTATACCTTGCGGTCCTGCTGACTTCAATCGCAGGTAGTATCGTTCTGTATCGCAGGGTTTTTAAACTGATCCGACAGGGGAAAAATACACCAAGGTTTGATCGGCCTCTGGTAAGGCTTAGCGGCGCTATAAGCATTGTTCTGGGACAAAGAAAAGTGTTGCAACGAGTCGGCAGTATCGATCCCAAGAGTCACACGATAGATTTAGCTGGACTTGGACACGCTTGCATATTCTGGGGATTTTTATCCTTCTCATTAAGCTATGTCATTTTCATATTTGGTGGAGTTATTTGGTACCCCTTACCCACATTTCTTTTAACGGAAACGGGAGTCAAAATCTTTAGCATATACCTTGACGTTCTAGCTCTACTGGTCATATGTGCACTCCTATGGGCTCTTATGAGACGCTGGATAGCCAAGCCACATCGCCTAAGCTTTGATCTGACACGAAAAGGGGAGTCTATAGTTATAGTTGGCCTGACTTCTAGTTTAATGATCGCCACTCTCCTGGTCCATGCGTTTCACGTTTCCAGTGGTGGTGCTGGTCCAGAATCAGAGGTTTGGGTTAGCGGGGCATTATCCGGACTGTTCTCCAATTTCGGAATCACCCAATCGACAGCCCACACATTACAGATTATATCGTGGTGGATACATTTGGGGATAATCCTGGGCTTTGGATTGTACGTCCCATTCTCGAAACACATCCATATGGTTGCTGCTCCCCTAAACGCTTATTTTCGATCACTTGAACCCAGAGGAACCTTACCTACTATTGACCTCGAGAATACGGAGCGTTTCGGAGCAGGCAGGATACAAGATTTTACATGGAAAGAACTTTTGGATGGGTATGCCTGCGCTGTCTGTGGGCGTTGTTCCGATGTATGCCCCGCTAATTTGACCGGCAAATTGCTATCCCCCATGCACATAGTAGAGAACATTAAGGAACACATGCTGGACATCGGGCACCAAGGGGCCCGAGACCCAGAGCATGTTGAACCTAAACCTATCATAGATGGCGCGATACCGGAACAAGCCATATGGGATTGCGTTACTTGTGGTGCGTGTATGGAGGAATGTCCCGTAGTGGTAGAACACATCCCAACCATTATCGATTTGAGACGCAATTTAGTTCTCGAGGAGTCAAAAATCCCAGAAACAGGTATGAACGCTTTATTAAGTATGGAACAACGCGGCCACCCATGGAGAGGCACACAATTCTCTAGAACGGACTGGGCAGCCGGTTTGGATGTTCCATTAATATCCGATAATCCTGACGCTGAAATTCTTTTTTGGGTAGGATGTACTGCCGCCCTGGAGCAAAGGAGCCAGGGGATAGCACGTTCTATGGTTAAAGTACTTAAGTCAGCCGGTGTCGATTTCGCGATACTGGGTGAACAAGAAACTTGCACAGGTGATCCTGCGAGACGAATGGGTAACGAATATTTGTTTCAAATTATGGCTCAACAAACTATCGAAACCCTCAATCAACACAATGTGAAAAAAATTGTTACACTATGCCCTCACTGTTTCAATACCATGCGTAATGAATATCCCCAGTTCGACGGTGTTTTCGAAGTGCTTCACTACAGCCAACTAGTAGATCAATTAATCAAGGCAGGCTCCCTGAAACCGATCAAACTAGTCAATACAACTATGGCATATCATGATTCCTGTTATCTTGGGCGTCATAACGGCATTTATGACGAACCCCGAGAAATCGCCAAAGCTATCCCAGGTCTTAAATTGATTGAAATAGGCTCTCGATGTAGGGAAAAAGGTTTCTGTTGCGGTGCGGGAGGTGGACATATGTGGATAGAAGAAAGCCAAGGAGAGAGAATCAACCACGTCCGGACAGATCAGTTTTTAGAAACCTCAGCTGATCAAGTTGGTGTCTCTTGTCCATTTTGTCTCCAAATGATGACGGAAGGGATACAAGCTAAAGGAAAAGACTCGGATAAGCAAGCCAAAGATGTATTGGAACTTTTAGCAGAAAGCCTAGAAGATTAATCACCGCTAATACATTACCAATTATAAAAGGTGAATATGACATCGAAAAAGCCGTTCGATTTGCTAGTAGTTCCTGATGACGAACCTGCTGTTTTATCCGGAACCTTGTACGAACCTAGAGCCAGAACCTTAGCGTCAGAAGTTGCCTGGTATTTCGACAGACCTTTAAATGCGGCCGCAACAATTGAGCGTATCCGCCATGCCGACGCCATTATTAATATTAGGTCATCAGTCATATTCGACCGTGAGGTATTGAGCCGTTGCACAAAACTGAAAATTCTATCCATCTGGGGCACAGGGGTAGACCACGTAGATCTAGAAGCAGCGTCGGATTTCGGAATTATCGTGTCTAACACACCGGGATATGGTGCCCCTTACGTCTCCGAACATGCTTTGACCCTAGCGTTAACCATATCCCGCCAGATCGTACAAAACGATCGTCATATACGTGGAGGAGGGTGGACCAGAGGGTTCATAGATGAATTATACGGGAAAACTCTAGGGGTAATAGGTACTGGAGCTATCGGACAAAGAATGATCCAACTCGGCAAAGCCATAGGTATGAACGTGGTGGCTTGGACCCTCCATCCAACCTCTGAGAGAGGATTGGCATATGGCGTTGATTTCATGACACTAGACCAACTTCTCTCAGAATCCGACGTAGTTTCGATCCATGTAGCTCTTTCTAATGAAACTGAGAAGTTAATTGGAGCACACCAACTCCAGCTTATGAAACGAAATGCTATCTTGGTCAACACAGCCCGAGGTGGAGTATTAGATCAAGATGCATTATTTGAATGTTTAATAGAAAACCGAATTGCCGGGGCTGGTTTGGATGTATTTGAATCAGAACCATTACCTCCAGACCATCCGCTGCTCAACTTAGAAAACGTAGTACTCTCTCCGCATGTCGGAGGCATGGCTTACAACGGCACAATGAGAGGACTAGAAATGTCTGTAGAAAATCTAGAATCGTTTGCTTTCGGCAAGCCAATATTTGTAGTCACGAAATAAAACCCGCGACAAAATCATTCCTGCCTAACTGCCGTACTAGTTAGCCGATATAACCTAGATAACTGATGTTTTTATTAGACATTTTAGAACGTTATTTTGTGTTCTTCCCTGTGCGGACACTACCCAACACGCCTAGTGATACTAACATCACGTATGAAGATTTATTTTTCCGAAGTTCTGATCAATATTTAATACATGGATGGTTTATACCAGGCACATCTAAATACACTTTGCTGTGGTTTCACGGGAACGGAGGTAATATCGGCCACCGAGTGGAAGAAATCACGCAGATGCACAACGTGCTAGGAGTAAATGTTTTTATATTCGACTACAGGGGCTACGGCAAAAGTGAAGGTAAACCGTCAGAGCGGGGGGTATATCGGGACGCAGAGGCTGCGATAAAGTACCTCCAAAGTCGCCCTGACGTGGATCCGAACTGCATTATATATTTTGGAAGGTCTTTAGGAGCGGCTATAGCGATAAATACAGCATCAACAACCCCACCGTTAGGGATAATTCTGGTTGCTCCCTTCACTTCCCTCTCAGATATAGCCGCCATAAGATTCCCCAATTTGCCCATCGGATGGTTAACAAAAAATCGTTACAATACAATCTCAAGAATACAATATATCCACAATCCGTTACTAATTATTCATGGAAATCTAGACGATATAGTTCCCTTGAATCATAGTAGTCAAATATTCCAAAAAGCGAACTACCCGAAAACATTAAAAGTGTTAGTAGGTGCGGGACATAACGACACCTATTCCAATGACGCCCTTAATTATTGGAATATAGTGAAAAATTTCATCGGTACCCTGAAGTTATCGTCGAGGACATAAACATATCGCTTTTCAAATTACAGAAATTAATTCTGTAGAACAATCAATTAACTCTAGATCTGGTCGAGTTTCAGCGACGAAAGAAATTATTCTCTCCAATAACTGATTTGGGAAATCGGGGTCCGCACTAGCTATACAGGTAATTATGGTGATCCGTTGCCAAAGATCGTAATCTCCATATTCTGCTACTGATACGTTAAACTTTTGATGAATCCTAGCAATCAACGACGTTATAACTTGACGTTTACCTTTTAAACTATGATTCGCCAAAAGTCTGTAAGACATGTGAGACAAACCTATATTCAATTCTTTCACCAATAACTATCTAATCAAGCTACCTAACAATTAATCTACATATCATCTGACCTTGACTGAGCTATCACTTACAATTAGATTATAAATTAGTTACTTACCTCATACTAGAACTGATTCCCAATACACCGTGACCACACGACTTTATTAACTTTCTAAGGAGTGTATGAGGAACCTATCAAATCAAGACCCGTACAGGCCTATGGATCGCCTACCAGTACCAGAAGTGGTCATAAACCGTCTACCTCAGTACGTAAGAGTTCTGAAGTCATTGTTATATGAAGAGGTTCAAGTAGTAAACTCCCAATTGCTTGGAAGAAAGCTACAAGTAACGCCCGCACAGATAAGGAAAGACTTAAGTTATTTCGGCCGATTCGGCAAACAAGGTCGAGGTTATAGTGTTAAGAATTTATTAGAAGAATTAAAGCAAATACTAGGATTAGATTACGAATGGAATGTGGTATTGGTAGGTGTAGGAAAATTGGGAGCAGCAATACTCAGTTATCCCGGATTTAACCCTGACGGCTTTCATTTAATAGCTGCGATAGATAATAATCCAGATTTAATTGGTCGAGAGGTTAACGGACTAATAGTCCATTCTATCAATGATCTACCCGATTTAGTAGCGAAGCACAATATCAGCATTGCCATTGTGGCGGTCCCAATATCACAGACACAGCTAGTAATAGATCGAATTATCGATTGCGGTATTGAATCAATTCTTAACTATGCACCCACTGCACCACAAGTACCGGCACATGTTAAGATCACAAGCATAGATCCGGTAATATCATTACAATCAATGACCTATTACCTGGTTAACTAACCAGATGGAGAGTCTCCACTTCCTCTAATCCCGGTCCGATTTCTCCGTCTCCGAACCACATTAAGGCGGATCTGTGCTCTACGCATTGCTACAGCAAATTGCTCTAATTCAATATCTGATTCTCCGTTAGCCATACTATCACGAGCTCTCTGCATAGCAGTCTGGGCCCGCTCTTCATCAATCTCATCTGATTTCTCCGCAGCGTCAGCAAGAACTGTGACCTTATCATCCAAGACTTCAATGAACCCACCGCTGACGGCTAGGTATGTATCTTCTCCTTCCTTCCGGATCACTAATTCTCCAGGTTGAAGAGTACTCATTAGTGGAGCATGCTTAGAGAGGATCCCCAATTCACCGTCAGAGCCCGGAGCTACTACCAACTCTACATCGTCATCGTATACTTTACGTTCAGCAGTTATTATTTCGAGTCGCATACCTACCTGCTAGCCGAACCGCGAGGCCGGCTTGTTTATACAATATTTTACTAGGCAGCTGTTGCCTGCATCTGCTCAGCTTTTTCTAGAGCTTCATCTATAGTACCCACCATATAGAAAGCTTGCTCCGGAAGACCATCATGTTTCCCATCTAGTACCTCAGCAAACCCCCTGATAGTCTCCCTCAATGGCACATATTTACCAGGCTGTCCAGTAAAGGCCTCAGCTACGAAGAAAGGTTGGGTGAGAAAACGTTGTATTTTCCGAGCACGGAAAACGGTTAACCTATCCTCTTCGGATAATTCCTCTATACCCAAGATAGCTATAATATCTTGTAGATCTCTATATCTCTGCAAAACCTCTTGAACCCCTCTTGCTACCCGATAATGTTCATCCCCAACTATCCTTGGTTCAAGTATCCTTGCGAACGAAGCAAGCGGATCTACCGCAGGATACAGACCTTGTGCTGCTAAAGAACGTTCAAGGGAAACCACCGCGTCTAGATGTCCAAATGTAGTAACGATTCCCGGATCAGTATAGTCATCTGCTGGCACATAAATCGCCTGGAAAGAAGTTATAGAGCCGGATTTGGTGGATGTAATCCGTTCCTGTAAGGCACCCATCTCAGTACCCAAGGTTGGTTGATAACCGACGGCTGATGGCATACGACCAAGGAGAGCAGACACTTCCATACCTGCTAAGATATACCGATATATATTGTCGATGAAAAGCAATACATCCTGATTCTGCTCTTCCCTGAAATACTCCGCCATAGTTAAACCAGTAAGACCAATGCGAGCTCTGACACCAGGAGTCTCATTCATCTGACCGAAAACAAGAACGGTACTAGACAACACTCCAGATTCTTGCATTTCATGCCATAAGTCATTCCCTTCACGGGACCTTTCTCCAACCCCGGCAAAAACTGATACCCCTTGATGCTCGGCACCAATATTTCTAATCAGCTCTTGGATAATTACGGTTTTACCAACCCCGGCTCCGCCGTAGGCGCCTACCTTTCCGCCTTTGGGGAAAGGTGTTATTAGATCAAATACTTTTATCCCAGTCTCTAAAAGTTCAATTTCTGGATTCTGGTCATCAAAAGCCGGAGCATCTCTATGAATTGGCCAAGTCAGAGCCGATTCTACGGGACCTAAATTATCTAACGGAGTCCCGGTTACATCAAACAAGCGCCCAAGGGTTTCCGGTCCAACTGGGACCGATACCTTTGCTCCTGTGTCATTGGCTTCGATCCCCCGAGCCAATCCATCGGTAGAACCCAATGCGAGACACCGCACCCAGTTATTGCCTATATGCTGTTGAACTTCAAGTACTAAATTCTCCCCATTATTATCTAACTCGAGGGCGTCGAAAAGACTAGGAAGTTCATCGGGTGGAAATTCCACGTCTACTACAGTTCCTATAACTTGAACTATTTTGCCAACAGCCATTACAAATCCTCCGTGGTAAATGTTGGGATAATCATCCTTCTAACGCAATCACTCCGCCTATAAGGTCCAACAATTCGTTGGTGATACTATCTTGACGGATCTTATTCATTACTAGAGTAAGGTCTTGGCTTAACTCATTCGCATTATCGGTAGCACTTCGCATAGCAACCATACGAGCAGATTGCTCGCTTGCAATCGCTTCCAATATCGCGTGATAAACTTGCATCTCAACAAATTGAGGCAATATAGAATCCAATACACTAGAAGCGTCTGGCTCATAAATATATCCAGCTTGGCTGGGTCCGGTTAGGTGAGCAGGTTCTACCGGCAACAGCTTTCTGACTACGGGTTGCTGAGACATAGTCGAAACGAACTGAGTATAAGCTATATGAACTTCATCGACTTCTCGATTCGAGTATCCATCTATAATTAACCGTGAAATGGGAGTAGTATCAATCAAGCTCGGACGGTCACTCAGATCAGTGAAAACAGCTTTAATATCCTGCCCTGCCCTTACGAGAAAATCCCTACCCTTACGTCCAACTACAATAGTTTCTACGGGTGATTCCTGTGAAAGTATAAATGGGGTAACTACGCGATTAATACTCGAATGCAACCCACCTGCCAACCCTCGGTCAGGGGTGATCACTAGGAGACCTACTTTGGATACCTCCCGTACGTGCAATAGCGCTGGCAAATCACCTTCTTCATCGGACCTCTGGGCAGCCAAATGAGAAATTATCTCTTGAATCTTTTCCGAGTAGGGCCGGCCTTCCAACACAGCATTTTGGGCTCTCCGCATTTTAGAAGCGGCTACCAATGACATAGCGTTAGTGACCTTACCCGTGTTATCCACGCTTCTGATACGACGGCGAACGTCTTGTAGACTTGGCATTAAGCTTTTACCATATCTTCTCTAGTGGTTTTAATCTCTTTTTCATTATTACTGAAGATCTTCGGTTATAAAAATCCCAGATCTTTTAGGCTTAGCTAAAGGTACCCTTGAAATCATTTATCACTTGTGTCAACTGGGTCTCTGTTTCTTCATTTAAATCCTGGGTATCACGAATTCGTTCGGAAATGTCCGAATGAGCCGTCGAAACATATCTAAGCAGCTGCTCTTCAAAAGCGCCACAGCGATCCAGGGGGATATCATCGGTTAGACCAGCGTTGCAAGCAAACAAAATTACTACTTCATCCTCGAGGCTTAAAGGTTGGTGTTGAGCTTGCTTTAATATTTCTGTCGCCATCTGACCTCTAGCCAACTGGGCCCGAGTAGCTGGATCCAAGTCTGACGTACCAAATTGGGCGAAACTGGCAAGCTCACGATACTGGGCCAATTCAAGCCTCAATCTACCAGCAACTCGCCGAATAGCCCGTGACTGCGCCGCACCTCCAACACGAGAAACTGATAAACCTACGTTAACGGCCGGTCGGATCCCTGAGTTAAACAAGTCTTGTTCCAAGTAAATCTGACCGTCTGTTATAGATATTACGTTTGTAGGTATGTAGGCCGATACGTCACCAGCTTGAGTCTCTATTACAGGCAAAGCTGTGATAGATCCCCCACCGTGTTCAATATCCATCCGAGCAGCCCGTTCAAGAAGCCTACTATGGAGATAAAATACATCGCCCGGATAAGCCTCTCTGCCAGCAGGACGTCTCAACAATAGAGACATTTGGCGGTAAGCCCAAGCATGCTTCGTCAGATCATCGTATACCACTAAAACATCCTTACCTTGGGCCATAAACTCTTCTGCCATAGCGCAACCGGCATAAGGGGCTATAAACTGTAGAGGAGCAGAATCTGATGCACCCGCATTCACTACTATCGTATGCTCCATCGCCCCTGCCTCTTCCAATATACCCACAACCTGTGCTACCTTTCCTTGCTTTTGACCAATAGCGACGTAGATACAGATCAGGTCTCCGCCTTTTTGGTTAATAATGGCGTCGAGAGCAATAGCTGTTTTACCAGTAGAACGATCCCCAATGATTAGCTCCCTCTGGCCCCTTCCGATAGGAATCATGGCATCCACGGCCTTAATCCCAGTTTGAACAGGTGTGGAAACTGATTGTCTCACAACCACGTTTGGAGCTACCTGTTCTACCGGACGTAATCCAGTCGTATTTACAGGCCCTTTACCGTCAAGTGGCCTGGCCAATGGATCTACAACTCTGCCTATTAATGCATCTCCAACTGGTACTTCGATAATTTGTCCAGTTGATTTAACTTGATCCCCTTCTTTCACCGAGTTGGGGTCACCCAATATAGCAGCACCAACGATGTCTGATTCTAGATTCATGGCAATGCCAAGGACATCGTTACCGAAATCCAATAGCTCGTTTGAGCGAACACCTTGTAATCCTTGCACGCTCGCAACACCATCCCCTACCTGAACGACCGTTCCTACATCTACCAGAGTCAGGTCACTCCCAAACTCCTCGATCTGGCGTTTAATCAACGATACGATTTCTTGACCCCTGATCGCCATATGCGACTCTCCTTTGCCTTAAACCTAACCAGGACTCTTGGCTACATCAGATTTAATTTCTCGTCGTAAACCTTCTAGTTTAGACCTCAAGCTACCATCCAGAAGTTGGTCACCCACCTGTATGATCACTCCCCCTAGAATAGCTTCGTCTACCCGAGTGGTAATAACTACCTCTTTTTGAATTAACTTGGAGACAAATTCGCGAATACGTTGTTCCTCTTTTGCATCTAGGACAACCGCAGATACCACTTCTACTGCTTGCCTACCTTTAAATTCATCCATTAACTGGCAATAACCCGCATGTACGTCGCTAACTAGCTCAATTGATGCTCTCGATATAAGTAGTGCAACTAGATTCCTTATCATCGGGTTAGTATCAGGAAACACAGCCTCAATGCTCCGTACCTTATCGGACATCGACACCTTGGCATGGCCTAAGAACGATCTAAATTCACTATCCTGCAGTACTTGGCTAATCGAAGCTAAATCTGACTCACATTGGTCAATCAGATCTTGTTGGCCAGCTAATTCGAAAATAGCCTGTGCGTAACGTTTTCCGGGAACTTGCTTTGCCAACCTACACCTAACCTTGTATGAGGTTGTTTTCCGTTTCTTCAAGCACTTCAGTAATTAAATCCTGATGCGCCTGCCTATCAAGAGACCTCGAAATCACCCTTTCAGCTGCCGTAATAGCCAGATCGCCGAACCCTTCCCTGAGCTCAATAATCGCAGCATCCCGTTCGCGAACAATATCTGCACGAGCCCTTTCCACAAAAGCAGCAGCCTCCTGTCGCGCCCTTCCCATTTCATCTTCCTTAAATCGATCAGACGCCTCTTTGGCTTGGTCCAACAACCTTTGTCCTTCTCGCCTAGCTTCATTCAGCTGTTCTTCAATCGCTGTTTGCGAGTTAGCGGCTTCTTCTCGAGCTCTATCCGCAGCGGCTAAGCTATCCTTGATTCTGT
Organism: uncultured Chloroflexota bacterium; assembly: GCA_913052545.1. The sequence continues at coordinate 3,195 of CAJXEF010000018.1, read as the reverse complement.
CGGACCTCTGATCCATTGCCCTTAGCAACGGCTTGTAAGCCAAAGCGTACAAAACTGCTAGCAAAATGCTGAAGTTAAGCAGATATACGATTAATGTAGGGAGATTTATCCCTAGTTGTGTCAATGTTACCCCCAGTGTGCTGGGCTAAATCGATTTAAACGACGAACAGTAATATTACGGCGATGATGAAAGCATAAATTCCCAATGCTTCCGCGAATGCTATAGCAAGGATCATATTAGTAGTTATAGATCCTGCTGCTTCCGGGTTACGACCAATAGAGGTCATCGCGCCAGCACCCAAGATGCCAATACCAATACCAGGTCCGATCACGCCTACACTTATAGCTAGGCCAGCTGCTAACAGTTTTGCACTTTCCGCTGACAAAGCCTGCAAAAGAACCAGATCCATCTTCTTATACCCTCCAAATCATTTTCGCTGTCCTACAGCATTCTAGATATGTTACTACACCTTAATATCTTCATTGAGACATAGGTCTTTTAGTGTTCTTCATGACTGGTAGCAACTGATATGAACACTAATGTTAAGCCTGCAAAGATCACCGATTGTATTAAGCCGACCAATATCTCCAGACCATAGACTAAGTTAGTCAACACCAGTGGGAATAAAAAGGTTATCATCACCACCAATATTTCACCAGCCGTCATATTCCCAAATAACCGGAAGGTAAACGCTACAATTCTCACACATTCACTTACTAACTCTAAGGCACCAACGATTATATCTATAACACCTTGGAAAATACCCTTTTTGAAGATACTCCCAAATGCGAAGAACTTTTTTAAGTAACCGAACCCATGAGATCGGAAACCCCAGTATTCTACCAATACAAATGAAACCAGAGCTAAGGCCAACGGCATATTAAGATCGGTACCCGCAGGACGAAGTAAATGAGCTTTGATATTGTTATCACTATCAACAAACCCTAAAAATTGATAAAAGGGTAACAAGGCCAGCCAAGCGTTAAACAAAACAAAAAAGAATATTGTGGCCACTACCGGAAAGCATTTCCGAGCCATATCAGCACCTAATACCCCTGTAGCGAAACTCAATACCCCTTCGAAAAGTACTTCAACTAGAGATTGAAGGCGACCAGGCACCATGCTTCTTTTTCGGGCGCCCCATACGAAAAGTAAAATTAGCACTAAACTGGCAAACCAAGCCGATAGCATGGTGTTGGTAATCGCAAATTCCATAGGTTCTAATGGGGTTGAATGGTGTTTTTCACTTGTGTCATCGGCATGAGACCCTACATCTTCCTTAGGTTTTGCATGAGGGTCAACACTATGCTCGGAATCAGGTTTCGAACTGATTCCGTGTACACCCTGGTTCTCGGTGAGTCCCAGATGTTTATTTCTTGACGCACTCGGGAAAACTGGTTGAGGTGGAAGATGAATCTCGGGTTGTGAGATAAAAGGTGCTCGACCGAGAACCGATGAACCGATCGCCCCACCAACTATACCAACAACTGCCAGCAGCCCCAGTAGAACCACTGTACCAAATAACAGCTTTTTAACCGCTGGATTGGTCGGCACTATTTATCCTTCCGTTTACTAAAATCTTTTACTTACCGGAGCCATACAGTAGTGGCCCGATCATCCTATATAGGCCCCAGAACGCCACGACACTACCCAGAATTGTCCCTGCTATTGCCGCGATTGGACTAATATCAAGAGCTTTATCTAACCAAATACCTAGGAGAACACCACCTACAACACATAGGGCTATATACCATCCTAGGCCGGTTAACTTGAGGGCAATTACCCACCAAGGCATCCCTTGCTCCAAGCGTCACGCATACTACCATTATGTTTTTTAAAAGTCAAACCTGTAAAAACTCAACGGAATAGATAGGCACGGTTGCGGTTTCAGTAGTTGAAACACATTTAATATTTATAGATTTGAGTCCTAACCGATTGCTCATTCGGTATGATTATTAGAATCAGCTTCCTCGCGATTGCTGACGTCCAAAGTCTTCTAGATCCAAATCATTGATAAAATCTGTGAAAGCGGACATACCTTTCAAATCTTCTTCTTTCACCGGAGTTTCTTCGCCATTTTTTTCAGGTTCCGGTGGAATCGGCTTACCATCTTTATCCATCAATATTGCTGCTTTTTCCATCACTTCTTCATTGGCATATATGGCAACCTGAGTCCGAACCGCCAATGCAATAGCGTCACTAGGGCGAGAATCTACCTCTTTAACCTCTCCTGATACGTCAATCACAATTTTAGCGTAAAAGGTATCGTTCTCCAGGTCACTAACCAATATATGTTTAATGGCACCCCCAAGGGCGTCGAGCATAGTCAAAAGCAGGTCATGAGTCAAAGGACGTGGAACACTCAAGTCTTGCAATTTAACAGCGATAGCATCTGCTTCCGCTGGTCCTATCCAAATGGGTAGATAGCGATCCGACTCTTTATCTTTAAGAATAACGACTCGCTGATAGTTCATCGGACTGACCCTTATGCTGTCTATGTTGAGTTCCAGCATTCTAGCCCTCCATATACACTTAGAGCGTTGGAATTGTATGCCGGAGTTAAATATCGTGTCAACTTAATCAACATTACTGATCATCTACGACAAAGAAATAACCATACGCCAGGACATAGCTATTGGCACCAATTATTGAGTATTCTAAAACTTTGATAACGTCCTTCATAAAGTTAGCCCACTGGTGAACCTAGGGGCTAACTTTATGAAGGACGACAAGTTGACTCTGATAAGCGAGCTAAAGAAATTCAATATAACAGAACCTATTAATGCCAATGAGCACCCTGATAGTTGGCATGATATACGGTTATGATTCCTATCGAAGCCCTTTTAACATTATTATGAGGACATTTTAAACCCGCTCCGCCTCTTTATGCCCATTCTGATATTCGTTATGAGATGTCGCAACTAACGCATTACCTGCTAATAAATCAATCCCTTTCCTTACTGATCCATTTAAAGTGCTAAGCTCTCTCTCAAACGCCCTCAGACAACGTAATGCATAGGCATCTGCCTCCGTTCTACGGGCCTGCGCATCTGCCTCAGCCCGCTCGAGTATTCGAGCAGATCTCTCTTCGGCTTCCTGCAAATATTCTTCAGCTTTTCGATGGATTTCATTTTGGCTCAGCATGTCGCGTAATTCGTCTTCGGCTCTCACCTTGGCACGGCGAGCGTCTAAAG
>CAJXEF010000017.1 GCA_913052545.1 uncultured Chloroflexota bacterium | reverse complement strand
ATAGCTAGTTTTGCCGATTACTTTGTGATTATGTCGGCCCAGTCATCGCGGCAGATCGAGGGGTTAGAAGAAGATCTCACTGACGCTTTAAGTGAGATAAATGTGCATCGTTTCAATCGTGAAGGGACTCACGATTCGGGATGGGTGTTGTTGGACTTCAGTGATGTGATTGTTCACATTTTTGGGCCAGAAGAACGAGAATTCTTTGGTTTGGAAAGGCTTTGGTCGGGAGCTTCCGAAGTTGTTAGGATTCTGTGATCCAAGGATCACTGTTTCGGTCATAGGATAAGATTTCCGAGTGGTCAAAAAAGAGATCTATTTCCCTTTGGGCTGATTCGGCGCTATCTGACCCGTGTACTAAATTACGGCCAATATTTATTCCAAGATCGCCCCTCAAGGTACCGGGAGGAGATTTCATCGGATCCGTCTCTCCCATGGTTTGTCGAACTAATGAAGTGACGTTTTCAGCTTCCCAAACCATAGCTGCCACAGGTGACGATGTTATAAAGTCGACCAATCCTGTAAAAAATGGTCGTTCCGCGTGTTCAGCATAATGTTGTCCTGCTAAATTGGCATCTATCTGGAGCAATTTCAAAGCTACTAATTTAATTCCTCTATTTTCTAGGCGACTTATAACTTCGCCGATTAAACCCCGTTGCACCCCATCAGGCTTTACTAATACTAATGTTCTATCCATAGATTGCAGTACCTCCTTGATTCTTTGCTAATTAATTAGCGGATGTTTACTTGATGTACCCGATTGTTGAGCGATTTTATCACGGGACTTAGGAGTACCTATGGATGGCATCCGCAGGTAATAGGGTTGTAACGTGCTTATATCATCAGTACGATGTTCATTGATCATCTTTTGTCCGAGTGTTGCCAAAGACCAGAGCCTTACTGACGGAGAGAATGGTATGACAATGCCCAATCCTGCAAGGTTTTGTCTGAGCCAATCCGTTCGCTGTAATATCCCTTCTCCACAAAATATACTAAATTCGTGGGTTTCGTTTAGTAGCTTTTCCGGTTTCATAATAGTTGTTTCTTCATCTTGTTCTCCATCTGCGGTAAACCGCGCTACGGCTATCTCCTGCCGTCCTACATCGGTTATTGCATTGACGGGAATACCGTTAAATAAGAAAGGATAGGCTTCTAATTCGAGGGTTTTAATCCCCACCAAAGGTATTTCGGAAGCCATAGCCAGTCCCTTGGCCGTACTTAAACCGACTCTGAGGGCGCTAAAACTGCCAGGTCCTAATGCACATGCTATTCCATCTAAATCTTTAGGAGATAAGCCATGCTGATCAAGGGTTCCCGATATTGCGGGGACGAGATCGGCAGAGTGGTTAGTTTGCGAATACCAATTCCTGCATGAAATCACTTGCCCTTCTTGGGCTAATGCGATTCCCGCATGCCGTGTCGATGTGTCAATGGCAAGTAACACTACTTAATTCCTTTCAATACCGAAATTAATCTGTCTAAGCTTAGTGATAATTGATTCATATTTAGTGGACTGACTATAAAAGGAAATGTTTCGTGAATTACTATGTTGGGTGTGGATTAAATCAATCCACAGACATTCGTCTGGGAATATGTCTCGAGCCCGGTCTGCCCACTCTACCACACACACTTCATTGGAGGTTAGTTGCTCTTCTATGCCTAGATCCCATGCTTGGAATGAACCTTCAAGTCGATACAGATCCATATGATGAAGGCGCAGACGGCCCTGATATTGGGTCATCAAAACAAATGTAGGGCTTCTGACGTAACCTGGTACACCCAGACCCACGGCGATTCCTTGGGTTAGGCATGTTTTACCAGTCCCTAGTTCTCCGGATAATAAAAAGATATCACCTTCTTGAGCATATTCCCCTATTAATTGCCCGACTGCCTGGGTTTGCTCCGGGCTCTGGGTATGGATATTGAGCTTGATCTCCATTGGATTCAACGGTAATGATCCCAGCCACCACCAGTGGAAGTGTGTTCTTTACCATCAAGATCCACTATTGTTACCTCTCCAGCTGGACCATCAACGATTTCGCCAATAATGCTGGAATCTGTTGGTAAATGAGGCTGAATACTGCTCATGAGTTGTGAGTCAGTACTGAATATGAGTTGATAATCTTCGCCTCCATATAAAGCTAACTCTAACCAATCGTTGGGGAATCTTTGTTTTACAAAGGGGTGTACCGAAATTTTGTCGGCATAGATCCGAGCTGCAATTTGGCTAGAGTTGGTTAATTTAGATATGTCATCAGCCAGCCCATCGCTGATATCCATTGCCACTTGGACACCTCGTTCCGACAGAAAAATACCTGTTTCTAGGGCTGGGTAAGGCCTTCTATGCTGGCTGAGTAAAAAATCCTTGATGTGTTGCGGTGTAAAGTTAGTTTCGTGAAGTAATTTGAACCCTGCTGCGGAAGAGCCAACGCAACCAGTTATCCCGATCAGGTCTCCAGGAGAGGCTTTGCTTCGTACCATAGGATTCCCTGGATGTATGCCGATCAAGCTAACGGTTATGAAAACCGAATTGGCACGTACCATGTCTCCTCCAACAATTCGCACTCCGTAAAGATTGCTAATTTCAAGGTAACCTTTGTAAAGGTCTTGCAAGCTAGCGATTTCTGTTTCCGGGGGTAATCCCAGAGTTATTAGTGCGTATGTTGGACTCCCTCCCATCGCGGCTATATCACTAATGTTGGATGCTAGGGACTTCCAGCCAATATCAGCCCAGGTGGTATTAGCTAGGTCAAAATGGACCCCTTCTACCATAGTGTCGGTGGTAAAAAGTTCTGTGCCCGGGTTTGTTCGCCACGCTGCCGTATCGTCCCCATTATCTACAATGATGCGTGAATTAACAGGACCGGTACGGGAAACGTTGCTTTCTTGGGCTGTAATGGCTTTGAGAAGTTCTATAACTTGGAATTCGCCCAGATCCTTTATTTTCATAACTGGAAAATTATATCTTTACTATTAATGTGACTCAAGGACGATTTGGTGCATTTGGAGCATTATTAGGCCACTTTCGACAGATGGCAGGAACAACCCATAGATGGTTTGTCAAGTAACTAGGGGTACTCAGTTACTAGGTTTGCGTGTATAATATCAGCTAGGTAAATAGGTTTGTGATAATTTTAACAATCGACTAATCCTCTCTGTGTGGCATTTATCAGAATGCCTTCCACATCACTCACCGTAACCAATAATCATTAAAATGGCAAGGTAATCTTGCCTTTTACTAATTGGATAGGGGATATACCTATGGTTGTAAATCCTTTGAAAAAACTGGCCGAAACCGGTCTTTACTCCCCAGAACAAGAACATGATAGTTGCGGGGTAGGTATGGTCGCGAATATCAAGGGAGTGAAATGTCATTCCATAATAGAGGAGTCTCTTGAGGTTTTAGGAAATCTTGGTCATAGAGGAGCTTGTGGCTGTGATCCAGAAACCGGGGATGGAGCAGGGATACTGATTCAAATACCCCATGACTTTTTCTTGAAGGAATGCGCCCAGTTAGGAATCAAACTACCCTGCTCGGGAAATTATGGGGTAGGGATGATTTTCCTCCCGCCCGATCCTGATGCTCGGGCAAAATCTGAGCAATTGATTGAAAGCGTGATTCAAAAAGAGGGCCTAGAACTTCTAGGTTGGCGGGATGTGCCGGTTAGTCCATCTGCTCTGGGGAGAGATGCAAGGAAAGTCCAGCCGTTGATTCGTCAGATTTTCGTTAACCAAAGTCCACTCCTTGATCACCCGGACCACTTTGAACGTAAGCTATACATAGTTCGTAAATCGATTGAACATTCACTTCTAAATCTCGGTATTGACGAAGATCAAGCCGATTACTTTTATATATGTAGCTTCTCGTGCAATACGATAGTCTATAAGGGTTTGTTGATGGCCGATCAAGTGGCCGGATTCTACCAAGATATGAATGACGAAGAGTTAGTGAGTGCCTTTGCTTTAGTACATTCGAGATTTAGTACTAATACCTTAGGGCATTGGAAGCTAGCTCATCCGTATAGGTTTCTTGCTCACAACGGTGAAATAAATACTTTGAGAGGGAATGTCAACTGGATGGCGGCTCGGGAATCTCAATTTGAATCCCCGTTGTTTGGCAATGACGTGGGCAAAATTGCTCCTGTGATGACTGCTGGAGCGAGCGACACGGCTTGTTTTGACAATGCTCTAGAACTACTTCTCATGAGTGGTAGAGATTTGGGCCATTCCATGCTCATGATGATTCCTGAAGCGTGGGATCAAGACGAGAGCATTTCTAAAGAAAAGAGGGACTTTTATGAATATCATTCTTGTTTGATGGAACCATGGGATGGGCCGGCAATGATGGTGGCAGCTAGTGGTCAGACCATATGCGCCGTACTGGACCGAAATGGGCTGAGGCCATTCCGTTATACAGTGACTAACGACGACAAGTTAATTATGGCCTCCGAAACAGGAGTGTTGGATGTCCCTCCAGATCAGATTAGAGAAAAAGGTCGTTTGCAACCCGGTAGAATGTTTTTGGTCAGCTTAGAAGAAGGTCGAATTATCGATGATGATGAACTAAAGCAAGATCTGTCTAAGCGACAGCCTTACGGTGAATGGCTTGATGATCAAAAAGTAACCTTGGAATCTTTGCCGATGCCTTCGAATTTAGAAGACTTAGATCCGGCTGATTTACCGATTCAACAAAAGGCCTTTGGTTATACTACCGAAGAGCTACGAATGCTGACCGCACCGATGGCTTCTGCAGGTAGTGAAGCTATTGGATCAATGGGTAATGACGCGGCACTGGCAGTCTTGTCTGGCGAGAATCAGATTCTTTTCAATTATTTCAAACAGTTGTTTGCTCAGGTGACTAATCCTCCGCTAGATGCGATCCGCGAAGAACTGGTTACTTCGAAGGCTACATTCATTGGTAGCGAACAGAATTTGTTATCAGAAACTCCGTCCCATTGCCGTCAGTTATCAATTCACTCACCTATTTTGAGTGAAAAAGAAGTAGAACAAATCCGACAGCTCGATATGAATGGTTTGAGATCGGTTACTCTATCTACTTTATTTGATTCCAATTCGGGTTCTGGCGGCTTGGAAATCGCTTTAGATCAGCTTTGTCAAAAAGTTTCATCGGCCATTGATCAAGGAAACAACATAGTTATTTTGTCCGATAGAGGTGTAGATGGCTACCATGCTCCGATACCCAGTTTACTCGCGACGTCTGCTGTACATCATCACTTGATTAGGCAAGGTACGAGAACGAAGGTAGGGTTAGTCGTAGAATCAGGGGAGCCTAGGGAAGTTCACCATTTTGCCTTACTGGTGGGTTATGGCGCTGGAGCCATCAATCCCTACTTAGCATTACAAACTGTAAAGCACTTATCCGCGACGGGAGAGATTGCTGACGTTCAGCCTGACCAAGCTGCTGATAATTTTATTAAGGCCAACGAAAAAGGCTTGATCAAGGTAATGTCCAAAATGGGAATATCTACGGTCCAAAGTTATAGAGGAGCGCAGATATTCGAAGCTATAGGATTGAATCGAGCTTTAATCGATAGGTATTTCACATGGACGCCTTCTCGAATAGAAGGAATAGGGCTTGACGTATTAGAACTTGAAGCTTTAGAGCGACATGATAAAGCTTTTAAGAGTGTTGGCCTACCTGATCAAAGCATGTTGGATACGGGCAGTTTTTATCAGTGGCGCAGGGGCGGCGAGGTGCACCAATGGAACCCAGAATCGATATCCAGACTCCAAGAGGCTGCCAGAAGTAATAGTTGGGCAAAATATTTAGAATTTGCCGAACAGGTTAACGACCAAAGCAAGCAAATGGCTACACTGAGGGGTTTATTAAAATTCAAAAAGGGTCTTACTGCTATCCCTCTTGATCAAGTAGAGGCCGCACCTGAAATAGCCAAACGGTTTGCGACAGGGGCGGTTTCCTTGGGTTCGATAAGCCGAGAGGCACATGAAACCATGGCTATAGCCATGAATCGTATTGGAGCCAGGAGTAATACCGGAGAGGGAGGAGAGGACTATAACCGTTACACTCTAGATTCTAATGGAGATTCTAGGAGTAGCGCCATCAAGCAGGTTGCCTCTGGTAGATTTGGGGTAACTCCGAATTACTTGGTTAACGCGACCGACTTGCAGATCAAGATGGCCCAGGGTTCGAAACCTGGTGAGGGCGGACAATTGCCGGGTTATAAAGTGGATGAGTATATTGGTTGGGTGAGGAATACCACTCCAGGAGTTGAACTCATTTCACCTCCCCCTCATCACGATATTTACTCTATTGAGGACTTGGCACAGTTAATTCACGATTTGAAGAACATAAATCCAGAAGCAAGAATACATGTGAAACTTGTTTCGGAGGTAGGTGTTGGTACCATTGCAGCAGGTGTTTCCAAAGGACATGGTGATGTGGTGCTAATCAGTGGGCATGATGGTGGTACGGGTGCTTCGCCGGAGTCTTCTATTAAACATGCAGGGCTTCCATGGGAATTAGGTGTGGCCGAAACTCATCAGGTTCTCGTAGCCAATGATCTCCGAAGTCGAATAGTGGTGCAGACAGATGGACAATTAAAGACGGGTAGAGATGTCGCGATCGCAGCTATGCTTGGTGCCGAGGAATTTGGTATGGCTACTGCTGCATTAATAGTTAATGGATGTATCATGTTGCGTAAGTGTCATTTGAACACCTGCTCAGTTGGTATAGCTACCCAGGACCCGGAATTACGGAAACAATTTGCTGGAGATCCAGAACATCTGGTCAATTATTTTAATTTTGTTGCCGAAGATCTTCGGCATATAATGGCGGAATTAGGATTTCGTTCACTTAATGAAATGGTAGGTCGGGTTGACCTGCTCGAAACTAATGACGAGTTAGATAACTGGAAGACCAAAGGGATAGATCTTGCAAGGTTATTGTCGCCAGCTCCCCGATCTGATGAAGTCGGTGTTTATTGTAGCGAAGAGCAAGATCACGGTTTAGAGTTAGCTCTAGACAATCAGATCATCTCACTTGCGGATGAAGCGGTACAGCTCAAGAAACCTGTGCAGATCGATCTACCAATATCCAACTCTAACCGTACCGTCGGAGCCATGCTGAGCGGGAAAATAGCTAAAAAATGGGGTGAAGACGGTCTTCCGGATAATACCATAAATATTAACCTGACAGGATCCGCAGGGCAGAGTTTTGGTGCCTTCTTATCGAACGGGATAGCGATGAGATTGGAAGGTGATGCCAATGATTATGTGGCTAAGGGAATATCAGGAGGCAGAATTGTGATCACACCTCCTGCCGAGGTTAAGTTTGTTCCTGAAGATAATATAATTATAGGAAATGTAGCGTTATACGGTGCTACTGGAGGGGAAGTATTTGTTCATGGACGGGCGGGCGAGAGATTTTGTGTAAGAAATAGTGGGGCTAAGGCAGTGGTTGAGAGTGTAGGCGACCACTGTTGCGAGTATATGACAGGTGGTGTTGTAGTGATCTTAGGTCCTACCGGTAGGAATTTTGCAGCGGGAATGAGTGGTGGTATTGCCTTCGTTTATGATTTAAACGATGATTTTGAAACACGCTTTAATTCTGGCCTGGCTGATTTGGAAAGAGTTATTGAACTATCTGATATTAATATATTGCGAACCATGATAGAAAATCACCTAGAGCTTACTGGAAGTAAGCAAGCTGGATTTATTTTGGCAAATTGGCAGGAATCGTTGTTAAAATTTAAGAAAATTATGCCGCGCGACTATAAACGAGTATTGGAAGAAGTACGGCATGGGTAAACCTACAGGATTTCAAGACTTTATCCGTTTAACTCCTGACCGTCGTTCGGTCCAAGAACGTAAGAACGACTATAACGAGTACTACCACAGGTGGTCCGATAACGAAGCCAAAGAACAGGGATCACGTTGCATGGATTGTGCTGTCCCGTTTTGCCATATGGGTTGCCCTTTGGGGAATGTTATACCTGAATTCAATCATCAGGTATATTTAGGTGATTGGGAGCAAGCATTAAAAGTATTGCTGAGTACCAACAATTTCCCGGAGTTCACTGGCCGTATTTGTCCTGCTCCCTGTGAGGCCTCTTGTGTGCTCAATATTAATGCAGATCCAGTAACTATTGAACATATTGAGAAAGAAATTTCAGAGCGAGGATTTGAAAACGGTTGGATCAAAGCAGAACCTCCCGAGATTCGTACAGGGAAAAAGATAGGTGTTGTGGGGTCTGGTCCTGCTGGGTTGGCTGCGGCTCAACAACTAAATCGAGCAGGCCATTCGGTTACAGTATTTGAACGTGACGATCATGTAGGTGGTTTGTTAGCCTTGGGAATTCCAGATTTTAAATTAAGTAAAGATGTTGTAAGGCGCCGAGTGGAACTCATGGTACAAGAAGGAGTGGTTTTTTCGACTGGTTCCCATGTTGGCGTAAACTACTCAGTCGAGGATCTTCAGGCCGAGTTCGATGCGATATGCCTTACCGGAGGTTCGACCGAAGCGAGAGAATTAGTTGTTCCAGGACGCGATTTATCAGGAATACATCTGGCGATGGAATATCTGCCTCAGCAAAACAGATTGCTGTCGGGCGAAACCATTCCACTAGGGCAACGAATTAGCGCCGAGGGCAAGCGCGTGATCATATTGGGGGGTGGTGATACTGGAGCCGATTGTTTGGGTACCGCTCATAGACAAGGGGCTGAGCTAATCCATCAGTTTGAATTATTGCCAGAACCTCCCATTGAACGGGTTGCCGATAATCCGTGGCCTCAATGGCCGAATATATTGAGGTCTTCAGGGGCTCACGAGGAAGGGGGCATCAGAGATTACAATATACTAACCAAGTCGTTTTCTGGAAGTAACGGACAGGTTGAAAAACTGCATGCTGTAAGGGTAGCTTGGAACAGGGGTGAAGATGGCAGATACAACATGGAAGAAGTATCTGGTAGCGAATTTGAAGTAGAGGCGGATCTGGTACTTTTTGCTATGGGGTTTCTCCATCCAGAGCATGAAGGCATGTTGAGCCAAATGGGTATAGTGCTAGATGGTAGAGGAAATGTTCAAATTGATGAGAATCGCATGACCAATGTACCGGGTGTTTTTGCTGGGGGCGACATGTCGCGAGGACAATCTCTGGTAGTTTGGGCCATCGCTGAAGGAAGAGAGACTGCTAGATGTGTGGATGAATATCTAATGGGTGAGACTAGGCTTCCAAGATCTATGACCGTCTGAACATGGATAACTGTCGCAACTTTTGCTTATTAGACTAAATCCCATAGTTTGTTGATAAACTTTGACTAGTACATCTTTGCTACGCGAGGTATTCTCGAAGATCTAGCACTTGAATAGTGTTTGTAGTGCCACCGACTCCAGTTAAAAATCCATGTACGATGGTTACAACATCTGTATCCGAGATCATTTCGCTTTTGATTCCAGCCTCCACTACTAGTTTGACTAGCTGTGCAATGTCCGGAACAGCGGGAAGCACGCCAACTGGGCATACTCCCCACGCCAATGCTAATTTTCTTAATACTGATTCATCATGGGAAAAAACTATTATGTCTGCGTTTGGCCTAAAGCGAGCTAATTCAAAAGCAGCTCTTCCTGTACTAGTGATTACAATCGGTTTAGAGTTTATCTCACTAACTAACTTGCTAGCGCTAGCTGCTATGGCTTGAGTGCGGTCAGCCCAGCTGAATTCTTGATTATAATCGTATATTTTTTCCGCTTCTCGGATCGTTACATCAGCTACTGTCACTGCCTCTACTGGATACTGTCCTACGGCTATTTCGTCTGAAAGTAGTATGGAGTCACATCCGTCTAAAACCGCATTAGTGATGTCAGATATTTCTGCTCTAGTTGGGGTTGGCGAATCAACCATAGTTCGTAACATTTGGGTTGCGATAGAAGAATTTTTGGCCGCTACACTCGCTTTTTTAACAATTTCTTTTTGTACCACAGGTACCCGTTCCATCGGTATTTCTACCCCGAGATCTCCCCGAGCGACCATGACAGCGTCTACTTCTTGAAGAATTTCATCGAGGTTTTCAATACCTTCAGACTTCTCCAGTTTAGCCATTAATCGGGCTGTACTTCCTATATTGTCCATATACGATTTTGCAAACAGTATGTCATCTACTGTCCGGACGAACGAGATAGCTACCCAGTCAATGTCTTGTTCTAGACCAAACTTTAAAGCTATTTTGTCATCGGCTGTGAGTACCGGTATATCAATCTTTACTCCAGGAAGATTGACGCCCTTATATGAAGATACTAATCCTCCGTTTCTGACTTTTGTGGATACCTCTGTATCCCGGATATCAGTTACTTCAAGACAAATGATCCCGTCGGCTATGAAAATCAAGTTCCCAGGTTGCAAATTCTTAATTATTGATGGTTCCGGAAATGGTAACCTAACCGGGATTTCCGGATCGAAGTCTGGTCCGATTATGATTTCATCCCCGGGATTTAATTGTATTTGCTCAGTAATATTACCTAGTCGTAGCTTGATACCTCCCAAGTCTTGGAGAATTGCTACCTGTTTATTGTGTTTGGCAGACAATTCTCTTACGGAACGGATAACTTCCGCATGTTCCTCAAGAGTGCCATGCGAAAAGTTCAACCTAGCGCAGTCCATGCCTGCTAAGATAAGTTGTTCTAATATCTCGGGCTCTCTGGAGGCAGGGCCGATAGTAGCGATAATCTTGGTTTTGCGCATGGTAACAGCCTTCTCTACCCGTTGAAAACGGTTAGTTTGGGGTAATTATATTCTTCTATTATATCTACTTAGAAGTTTTCCTTGTTTCCGACTGGGATAAACTGCTTATTATCTAGAAATGACAAATAGTATCTATTCGCGGCCGACATAGTATGCGTCTGTAGCGGTTTTTAGCCCCGTTATTCGGTTACGGTTCAATTCGTCTTTACGTTCTCTTGCCCATTGATTCGATATTTCTATACCTTTAACGGTACCTTGGAAATGCGGCATCACGTATCTCGCTAATAATTCATAGCTATGCTTAATCTTTTCGAATGGAGCCCAATCTTCGACTCGGATCATAAAGCTACCGAATCCACCGCTCATTTCCTGTAGCCGTTCGATACCGGCGATGCAATCATCTGGCGTGCCGACTATCCATTGATTATGTTCAACCATGTAATCAACGATTTGGTCTCGTGGCACATCAGGAACTTCGTTGCCTAATGTTTCACCAAAATATTCGCTAACTATTCTACCTCCGCCAAGCCGTATGTCTTCCATGGCCTCCTTCTTACTCTCTGCTAGGTGCATTCCAACAACGAGTCCCCAATCTTCTCTCCTAACAGTTTGGTTGTGCTCTGCAGCTGATTCTTCTGCTATTGACCATAGTTCCTTAAGGCTGGTTTGGCGTATTGTGTCTCGAGGGATACTCATCGATAAAACAGCAGCGCCATGTTTGCCAGCCAGTGTGACGCCCGAAGGAGATTGGACCGAGGCGACTGCTACAGGAATATGGGGTTCCTGATACGGTCGCAGTTGAAGTACCGCATCGTTAAGTTCGAACCAGTCACTTTTATAGGAAAAGGGTTCAGTTTCGTTAAATAATCGTAGAATGACGCCGAGAGATTCGTCCATCATCTCTCTTTGTCTAGATGGGTCTATCCCGAGCATCAACGCATCTGATGCCAGAGCTCCGGGTCCGACCCCAAGAATTACGCGGCCCCGTGTGAGGTGGTCCAATAAAACCAAACGATTCGCAACCATGTAGGGATGATGATAAGGAAGGCTAATTACTCCTGAGCCCAACTTAATGTGCCGGGTCCTTTCAGCTGCTGTTGCCATGAATACTTCAGGAGAAGCGATGGTTTCCCAACCTGCACTATGGTGTTCACCTATATAAGCTTCATCAAATCCTAATGAATCTAACCATTGCAACAATTCCAGGTCTCTCTCAAGTGCCAAAGTGGGGTTTTCCCCAACTCTGTGGAACGGAGCCATAAATACACCAAATTTCATTTTAGGCGATAAAGTCATTAAACTACTCCTGTAATTGAGGTTATCGATAGGGTTGTTGAATCGAATTCTATCATGTTGAAAATAATAGATCCATTTACAATGTTACAGCTGACGTTTCCATGTGGAGTGGCGAACATACTCCAAAAATGGTATCGTTGGGATGATCACCAGTCTATTAGAGGTGATATCTAAAACTTCTGCCGGTCTAAGGAGAGAGCTACTATGCCGAAGATCAAACATATTGCGATTGCTACTCAGGATGCCGACGCTACGGCTAAATTTTATACCGAGGTGTTTGGACTGAAGGAGATAGCGAAGTTAGATAGTGATAATGCCTCAGGTTATTATCTAAGCGATGGGAACATCAATGTTGCTGTCCTAAATTTTAAAAATGAACAGGTCGCCGGCCCCGAATATGGTACAGGGTTTAGCGGTATCCATCACATAGGATTCGAAGTAGAAAGCCTCGAAGAAATCGCTGAGAGACTTCAAAATGCTGGTTCTAACACCAGAGATGATATTAATCAGGCGCTCGGAGTTGGTATGGGTGGAGCAGCCCATGCTAATGTAGAGGTTAAATATAGTGGACCCAATGGTGAAATAATTGACGTTTCTCAGACGGGCTGGGTTGGAACTAGAGGACTAGATTAAGTTATTTAGGCTATGCCCAAAAACAAAAGTCCCGTTTCAATTCGAACGGGACTTTTGTTTCTGGGGACGTTTTAATCAGGGCAAAAGGTCAATATCGGATTATCGGTATCTATCTCACTGAAATCAATTCTTAATGACATTCCACTTTTAATCGTTTGAGGATTGGACGCATCAACCTGTGATAATCTCGCACTTATTCTTGGGCCTTCTGTTAGAGTTATCACACCGCTGCAATATGGATTGTTTCTGCCATACCCTTTTTGTTCCATACGTACTGGCACGATCGAAATACAGGTAAAGGTACTTAAATATCCCGTTCCACTATATTCGTGCCATTCAATATCACTGGCGTGACAACTGGGACACAACGGGCGTGGTTCTACTGAAAGCTGAGTACATCGTTTACATCTTATACCCATGAGCTTCCCTTCGGTTAAATAGGCGTAAAAAGAGTGGGAATTAAAATCTCTCAGTTCGCTAGACATGTTTTCGTCATCCTCGGCGGAAAATATTTACTACGCACGTACCGCCAGTGCCACCTACGTTATGAGTTAGACCGACTTCCAAATCGGGGTTTGGTAATTGTCTGAGCCCTGCTTCGCCCCGGAGTTGATGAAAAACTTCTATTACTTGTGCCACGCCCGACGCACCAACAGGATGTCCTTTGGATTTGAGCCCTCCTGATGTATTTATAGGTCGATCACCAGTCAGAGATGTCCTACCCTCATCAACAGCTCTCGGTCCTGCACCAGGTTCAAAAAAGCCTAAGTCCTCGCTCGCGATGATTTCAGCGATAGTAAAGCAATCGTGTACTTCCGCTACTTGTACGTCTTGTGCTGTTATACCTGCCATTTGATATGCCTGAGAACTAGCATGTTTAGCCGCGGAGAGTGACGTTAACTCTTCTGCTGCATGTAGTGGCCGCCCGGTTGCCTGTCCCGTCCCTACTATTTGAACTGGTTTCTGAGTGAAATTACTCGCAATCTCTGAACTTGTCAGGAGTAGACACGATGCACCATCTGTTATTGGTGCACAATCGTAAAGTCTTAACGGCCACGCTACCCATGGATTGGAAGTAGGGTCGTTTAAAAATGCAAGTTCATCTCTCCATTCAGGAACTGATTCACCGCGTTGTTCAGCTCTGGCTTGTCGTCGTTCCATCATTTGTTTAATTGTGACATTAAACTGGGCGTTAGGATTCAGAGATCCATTGTTGTGGTTTTTAATGCCCACTTTTAGTAGGTGATTTAAGTTGGTCTCATACCGATCCATATGAGCTTTAGCAATGGCTCCGTAGATTCCTGGAAAGGTGAGTCCTGCCGGAACTTCATAAATGCAATCGGCGGCCGTAGCTAACACATCGGTAACGCCTTCGGTTGGTAGGCTTGTCATTTTTTCAACTCCGCCTACCAGGACTACATCGTACATTCCGGAAGCTATGGCCATGATACCTTCTCTCAACGCACTTCCGCTGCTGGCGCAGGCGTTTTCGATTCGAGTCACAGGTGTAGGAGTAATGCCAATCCAATCGGCTATGATCGGGGCTGTATGTCCTTGGCCTTCAAATAAATCCGAGGAGTAGTTGCCGAGGTAACCACATTCAATATCTTCTACATCTAACCCCTCGTCTAAGTTGTTCATTAGATCTTGAAATGCTTCGACAAAAAGGTCTCGACTGGTTTTCTCTTTAAAAGCTCCGAATTGAGACATACCTACACCTATAACAGAAACCGATCTACCTAGTTGGCGTCTTCTAGTCGATGCGACCATTTATCAACCCTCCAAGTACAAACGTACCCTTTTCATTAGCTTTGTTCAGTTGGTAATTATGCTGAGACGGTCCGACCTAGTCAACCATTCAAGCATTTACGACCTTTACGGAGCTATATAGCCATGGGCACAAGCTCTGCAATATTAGAATAAATTCTCGGAACAGGTGTTTGACGTGGGCTTGTCTATAAACGGTGTTTGGTACTAGCCTCCTAGAATGAGGCAAGATTAGTCATAAATAATATATCTCTCACAAAGGTGGATAAAGGTTCAGATCTAATATGTGCTCGCACCACCAGGCTATTTGCAAAAGTTTGGCTTCTGCAAGCTTTGGACTGATCATCTGGATTCCCAACGGTAATCCAGATGAGGACAAGCCGGATGGTATGGTGATCGCTGGCAGACCGCAGTATGTCCAGGGACCTTGGAATATGGTGTTGCCGGTATTGGATAAATCAGCTAGGGCGGGAGTAGGAGTTGAGGGAGTGATCAAGACATCGACTTGTTCAGTTAAGATCTCCATGTCTCGGACGAATTTTATGCGGCGTTCCTTTGCTTTAGAATAATTTATCGCATCAACTCTAAGACCATTTTCTATCATCGCCCTTAATTGAGGTTGATAATCATTTTCATGTTCCCTGAACATTGGTTCGTGAAAAGCCGCACCTTCTACTGACATTATCAGCCGTTGATCAACGATAGCTGTTTCTATACTATCTGATAGGGAAAGTTCAGTTACTTGGGCACCGGACCGTTTAAATCGGTCAAGGATATTGTCTAGATTAGATTGGGTTTGTTCGTCAGCTTCATCGTAGAAAAAACCCCGTAATACTCCAAATTTTGGGGCTGAACTTTTAGAGAGAGAACTTAAATAATCAGGGACGGCTGTTTTTACTGATACCGGATCGTTGGGGTCTGGTCCGGCTAGCACTTGTAGTAAAAGAGCCGCATCCTCCACTGTACGCACTAACCACCCCATGGTGTCTAATGTCCAGCTTACCGGTATGACACCATAACGGCTGACTCTCCCGAAGTTGGGTTTGAACCCTACTAAACCGTTGTAAGAGGCTGGCCTTAGCACTGAACCGACGGTCTGCGACCCTAACGCTACAGGGCACATTCTCGAGGATACGGCCACTGCTGATCCACTACTGGAGCCCCCAGGTGTATGGTGTGGATTCCAAGGGTTTATCGTGGGAGAGGGATCAGCGCAAGCAAATTCTGTGGTTACGGTTTTACCTATTATTATTGCACCGGCCTCTTTTAAGGTGGATACAGTGGTCGCATCGTGTTCAGGGATAAAATCAGCAAAAACTTTTGAACAAGCGGTAGTAGGAATGCCGGCTGTGTAATAGATATCTTTGACGCCAATTGGCACTCCATAGAGAGGTCCCAATACTTTTCCCGAATTTAATTCTGTTTCCTTCCTTTTGGCTTCTGCTATTGCTTGATCTGGATCTAGATATACCCAGGCTTTCAGGGAAGGTTCCAACTTGTTGATTCTATCCAGAAATGCCTCCATCACTTCCACCGGAGAGATTATACGATCTCTAACCTTTGCCGTTATCTCAGATGCTGATAACTCCCATAACTCCATGGAGATCTCCTGTATAGGTAATCGAAATTGGCTAAATTGGGGGCATGCGTTTGTGCCATTCTGTGGATTGTTCATAAGCATGGGCAACTCTGAAGACCGTGACTTCATCGAACGGTTGCCCAGCTATTTGAAGTCCGATA
This sequence comes from uncultured Chloroflexota bacterium, assembly GCA_913052545.1. The sequence continues at coordinate 4,353 of CAJXEF010000017.1, read as the reverse complement.
GGTAATCCAGTATTGGTAAAACCACAATTGATAGAAATAGCTGGATTGCCGGCCAAGTTGAAAGGCGCTGTGAAATTGCGCCTACCAGAAAAAGCGTCGATCACCTCTTGCTTATTACTTAAACCCGCCTTATTGGGTATTAAGGGCGATGGTATAGATGAAGTTGGCATAAGTAACAGGTCTACCTGTTTAAAAGTGTCGATGATTTGATCCCTGAGAAGGGCCCTGAGTTTGATAGCTTTTTGGTATGCCACCCCAGGAAGAATGCTTCCCATTAACATCCGAATTTGGTTGTTGTGATCAAAAACATCCAAATTCGTAGCGATATTGTCAGTGTTGAGGCTCGCCGCATCACTTGCGATGATAGCAGATGAAATTATGGCTGAATGAACCATCATGGGTACGGAGATATTTACGATTATTGCCCCCAAGTTTTCGAGCACGGAGATAGCATTAGTGATAGCATCGCGTATTTCTGGGTCAACGGTACCGTTTGCAATGCGTTCCTCAATTACCCCGATTTTTAGTCCCTCGATATCACCGGTCAAATGGGATAAGTAATCTGGCACCGGAGCATCTCGGGTAAACGGGTCATTTTTATCGTGTCCGGCGATTGCAGCCAGCGTAAGGGCGCAGTCAGCAGTGGATCGGGATATGGGACCTACAGTATCCATAGACCAACAGGCTCCAAATACGCCGTATCGGCTTACTAAACCCCAAGTGGGACGTATACCGACTAATCCGCAAAAAGCAGCCGGTCCACGTATGGAACCGGCGGTATCTTCCCCCAGAGATGTTGAGCATAGGAAGGCTGACGTCGCAGCTCCACTTCCGCTACTCGAGGTTCCGGGATTTCTAGATAAATCCCAGGGGTTTAAAGGGCGCCCGTAAGGATGATAAAAAGCGTCGCCGCTGGCAAATTCACTCATATTTAATTTGCCGAGTAACACGGAGCCAGACTTTTTTAGGTTGGATATTATGGTTGCATCAAAGTCTGGAACAAAATTTCTATGGATATTAGATCCGTTGGTTGTAAGTATACCCTTAGTGTATATCTGGTCTTTTACTGCGATAGGGATGCCATGCATTGGGCCTAGATGACGGCCGTTCTTGATTTCCGTTTCGGCTTGTTTAGCTTGCTTTAAAGACTCTTCTGTGCACACAGTTATAAATGAATTAAGTTTTCCATCTATTTCTTCAATACGATCAAGATAAGCTTGCGTCGCTTCGACCGGCGACACTGATCTATTTTTTATCAAATTCGAGAGGTCTGTTGTCGATAGAAATGCGAGATCTGTTTTATTCAATTGAAATAACTCCCTATATAATCGAGGAGTAGGCAAGTATGAACATATTTAGGCTAATCTTGTAGCTGATTCTCTATGAATATTGGGAGAGCTTCTATATGTTGCCATTGATAGTTAGGTATAGTATCTAAAGCTTCTAGCAAGCCGTTTAAGCTATACCCTACTTCTTCTAGAAGGTGTTCTGGTATGTTGATTCCTGCTGATTTGGCAAGACTTTTGATTTCTGAAATTGAAAGATCTTCCACTTTTATGCCTCTTTCCGATCGAGATTAAGACTTCGCAAAAAATTAGTTGGGTTATCGAATAGTCTAAATTCAAGATCGGCCAATTGTCCGTTGTTAGGATAGTGTTGTCAATGGAACGTTACAATAAGTGTTATACCAACTGGGGGAGCTAGGATAGCCTTAATAGTCTATATGTTGTTGCCTGTTATAATTCTTGACAATGGGCGAGCGTTTTACAGTGGACTAAATCTGAAAGTGGTGGAGAGTGTCCTTATGACTGGGATAATCGGTAACCAGTGGACAGGCGTAATTTTGGCTGCGGGGCGTGGATCAAGGATGAAATCTCGTTTACCGAAAGTTCTTCATCAAGTCTGCGGTCGGGAACTAATTAAGTATCCTGTGGAATTGATGCATCAACTAGAGATTAACAACATTATCATCGTTGTGTCTCCGGAAAACATAGCGGCCATACAGCAAACTTTAGGTGATGGTTTTGAATATGTAGTTCAGTATGATCCTAAAGGTACAGGTGATGCCCTGGAACGTGTTATGCCTATGATACTTGGCGGAGACCATCAAGTTCTCGTAATGAACGGGGATGTTCCGTTGTTACGATCTCAGTCAGTTGAAAAGTTATGTCTGTCTCATTCAAATAAATTAGCATCAATGTCTTTGTTGACAGTTTCAGACGTAATAGAGCAAGAACTTGGGATTATTCATCGTGATATTGAAGGACGGATTACCCACATACTAGAAGCAGCTGATGGTCCCGATTTTGAAAGCGACAGTTTCTTGGAAGCGAACGTAGGGGTATATTGCTTCGATCCAAAGTTTTTAGGACGTAGTATCAACAAAATAACCTCTAATAAATCTGGTGAGAGATATATCACATCATTGGCAGCAATTGCTGATGAGGACGGTACCGAGATAAATGCTGAGAACTGTTCCAAATTGGAGGAATTGTTAGGGGTTAACAATAGGGTAGAGCTGTCTAGAGTCGAAGCAATCGAACGGCAGCGAATTCTAGAACATTGGATGTTGGAAGGTGTAACAATTCAAGATCCAGCCTCCGTGTATATCGATCACGATGTAGTTATTGGGCAGGATTCAATAATTTTTCCTAATACTGCGTTACGGGGTACGACTCAGATAGGTGAGGATTGTCAAATCGGTCCTAATTCGTTGATAGATAACAGCGTTATCGGTGATAGAAATCGAATTATTTGCTCCCACTTGGAATCCAGTACTATTGAATCTGGAGTGACTGTTGGGCCATTTAGCCATCTAAGGCCTGGTTCTTATTTAGAATCGAATGTTTATATAGGTAATTACGTAGAGGTTAAAAACACTTGGTTGGCTGAAGGTTCTGTGGCGGGGCATTTCAGTTACTTGGGAGATGCCACTATCGGATCCGACGTAAATATAGGTGCCGGTACTATTACCTGTAATTTCGATGGTATAAACAAACATAATACGCTTATAGAGCCAGGAGCGTTTATAGGGTGCGATACTCTATTGGTGGCACCTGTCACTGTCGGCGCCAGGGCTTCTACTGGCGCGGGCGCGGTTGTAATTAAAGATGTGCCGGAATCTAGACTAGTTGTCGGAGTACCTGCTAGAATCATACGGTAAGGAAAGGGTAGTTAATTTTTAAGGAGGGGTGATTGGAAACGGATAGTGAGATACCATTATCATTACTGTGTTTAGTATTTTTAGGTTTTTATGTACTTACGGTGTTGCTTCAATATTCTTCACGTCTATCCCCTTCATTGTCGGTAACTAACACAAATACTCCCTTTAAAAATCTTAACCAACTTGTCCTTTATATAAAGTATATCCCGATTATAGGATTATCGGTTTGCGTATCTTTCCTGTCGATTTCTGTAGTCGCCCCAGTTTGGTTGGCTCTAGGATGTGGTTTCATTGTCCTATTAGCGGCAATCGTGTCCATAGATTTTATAATTTATAAAATAACTTCCGTTAAAACCCTAAGGCTGTCTAGATGTTTCAATAACCTTGTTCGTTTCATCACGAAATCTAAGAAGGAAGGTTTCAGTGACTCGGGATTGAACAATTTGTCTTTAGGGGATAATCAAAAATTCAGTTCGGTGGATTCGTTAGAATTTTCAGACTCGATTTTAACAAAAGACGAAGTAGTGAATTTAGATGAAAAAGATAGGGAAATGCTGCGTTCTATAGTTCGGTTAGATGTATCCACTGCCAGAGAAATTATGGTCCCACGGTTAGATATGATTGCCGTTAAGATAACGGCCGGAATGGATGAAGTTGTCGAACTCTTCCTCAAGAGTGGTCATAGCCGGCTGCCGGTTTATGAAGATACGATTGATCATGTTACTGGCGTAGTTCACGCTCGTGATATTCTTGGAATATTGGCTAATCAGAATCGTAAGTTTCTATTGCCTGATTTTATTCGCCCAGCATTTTTTATTCCCGAGTCAAAAAGGCTGGATGGATTATTACAGGAAATGCAAGAGAAATCTATTCAGTTCGCAATAGTGGTAGATGAATATGGTGGTACGGAAGGTCTGGTTAGTATGGAAGACTTGTTAGAGGAGATAGTGGGTGAGCTAGAGGACGAGTTTTCATCTAATGATAAGCCGGTGACTCAATTTTCAGATGGATCAGCGATTATAGATGCTGGAGTAACAACCGAAGATGTGGAGGATCTTTTTAAGATTGACCTGAATGATTCGGATGTAGATACGATAGGCGGCTATGTGTATCGAACATTAGGACGGATACCAACGGTAGGGGATGTTGTGGCGGCCGATGAACTGGATATAGAAGTCATATCAGTGCTA
>CAJXEF010000016.1 GCA_913052545.1 uncultured Chloroflexota bacterium | reverse complement strand
TATCTAAGAAGTCTCTCGAAGTTCAGCAATCGGCTGAAAAACTAAAAAGTAACAAGGCTATCAAGTCTAAATGGAGATTACCATCCTTGGAATTGCTCGCAGCTTCACCGCCAAGGAACATACCACAGTCGCCTTTAAATAACATGTCTGACCTCATTGAAACCACTCTATCTGATCACGGGGTTATGGTTCAAGTAAAAGATGTAAGAGCTGGCCCACGAATCATTCGTTTTGGTTTGGTCCCAGGTTGGGTAGGAAGAAAAGGTGATAACGGAAAACCAGAATTTGGAGATGGGAACAGAGTTAAAGTTCAAAGTATATTGAATCGAGAAAAAGACTTGGCTCTAGCCCTCAAAACACCCAACCTTAGGATCGAGGCTCCAGTTCCTGGCGAAGCCTTGGTCGGACTAGAAGTTCCTTCGCCGACTCCGGTCCAAGTTTCATTACGTGGATTAATGGATGTCACTGATTTTCGTAAGATTATTTCAAAGAGAGGGTTGCCAATTGCCCTTGGTGAGGATACTGGTGGCAACCCAGTTGTGACGGATTTGGCATCTCTTCCGCATCTATTAATAGCTGGTGCGACGGGTAGTGGGAAGAGTGTATGTTTGAATTCCATAGTGGCCTCTTTGCTTTTTACTAAACCTCCTGATCAACTCAGAATGGTTATGGTAGACCCTAAAAGAGTTGAACTTACTCCGTTTAACGGTATTCCCCATCTAATAGCGCCTGTGATAGTGGACGTAGATGAAGTTAACCCGATGTTACGAGCATTAATGTCAGAGATGTTAAGTAGATATAAGCTCATGGAGGAGGTTGGTGCTCGTAACATTGCAGCATACAATGCGAAGTCGAAAAATCCTATGCCATATTTAGTTTTGATTGTAGATGAATTGGCCGACTTAATGATGGTAGGTGGATTTGAAATAGAACAAAATCTAGTTAGGCTAGCTCAATTGGGTCGTGCAACTGGCATTCATTTAATATTGGCTACTCAAAGGCCTTCAGTGAATGTTGTTACTGGCTTATTAAAGGCGAATGTACCCGCTAGAGTCGCTTTTGCTGTTGCTTCTCAGGTTGATTCTAGGGTGATTCTAGATACCGTTGGAGCTGAGAAATTATTAGGTAAAGGGGATATGCTACTTTTGACCAATGACTCTGCTAAGGCTAGGCGAGTACAGGGAGCTTTGGTATTTGATGAAGAAATAGATCGGGTAGTTGAATTTTGGATTGAACAAAAAGGGCCACCATTACCGGCTATATCCCTCGAGCTACCCGATGAAGCAGATGATGACGGAAATCTGGTGGATACCGATATTCTAGACAAAGCGAGAGGGCTAGCTATTCGAAATCCGCATCTATCTGCGTCTTTTTTTGAACGTAGATTACGCATTGGTTCAACTAAAGCGGAGCAGGTGGTTGAAATATTAGAGGAGGAGGGATTGATAATTCCTAATTAGTTACTTCTTGCGATTCTGGTGTGCCCTTGATAGTGATTATCGGTTACCCAATAAATTAAGTTTTTAACTGATAGGTATAGGTTCGGGAAGGTTAAGACAGTTGCTAATAGATTTGCATACACATAGTTATCCTCATTCTGATGACAGCTTTATTAGCGTAGATGAATTGATCCATGGTTCCAAAACGAAAGGTCTAGACGGGATTTGTCTGACTGAACATGACACTTTCTGGTCTGATGAAGAGCTGGCTTCACTGACAAAAAAACACGATTTTCTGGTGATAGGTGGGTCGGAATTAAATACAGATTCTGGTCATGTTTTAGTATTTGGATTGAAGCAATATACGTTCGGCATGCATAAACCCGATGTTTTGCGGTCTTTTGTTGACCAGGTAGGTGGGGTTATCATTGGTGCGCATCCGTATCGTAGAAGGTTTATTGTTGATTCGGAGAATAATGACGGCTATCAAAGAGAGCAGATGATAGTCAAGGCTGCGGAGGATGGATTTTTCAATATTTGTGACGCCATAGAAGGTTTAAATGGAAGAGGAAGAGCTTTAGAAAATTGTTTTTCGAGAGATTTAGCAGATAGATTAGGATTAAAAATATCCGCTGGGAGTGATGCTCACAAAATGGAACAAATTGGAGTAGCTGCCACTAAATTTTATACGAAAATAAATTGCTTAAGTGACTTAATAGCCGAGATTAAATTGGGGAGATTCGAAGCGGTTTTAATGGACTGATCTCATCCTAATAGAAGTGTTGTGAATCATGACAGATCCAATATTAAATATAACAAATCTCTATGTCCAGTACGAGACCACCGCGGGGGATGTTAAGGCGCTTAATGGTGTTTCATTTGATCTGAGTGAAGAAGAAATATTCTGTTTGGTTGGAGAAAGTGGCTCGGGTAAAAGTACTTTGGCGTTAGCTATATTAGGGCTTTTGCCTGACAATGCAACGGTTATAGCCGGGAATATTACATTTGATGAAATGGATATCTTGGGTTCCACAGACGTTCAATTACAGAATATAAGGGGCAAAGAAATATCTATTGTTTTTCAAGATGCACAATCAGCTCTAAATCCGATCCAGACTATTGGCACCCAAGTTGAAGAAGTGGTGCAAGCACATCTAAATCTATCTCCTAAGGCTGTAACCAATCTGTGTCAGGAAGTTCTTAGGGATGTCGGGTTATCTGATCCGAATCATATAATGAAACAATACCCCTTTAATTTGAGTGGAGGCATGTGCCAAAGGGTGATGTTGGCCAGTGCATTAGTCCTGCAGCCGCGGTTGCTTATAGCTGATGAAGCTACATCAGGTCTTGACGTCACTCTGCAGGCAGAGATTTTGGAGAGATTAAAGGACTTATGTAAGCATTTTCATTCCTCCATACTCTTCATCACTCATGACCTAGGGATTGTAGCTCATATGGCAGATCGAGTCGGAGTACTGTACGCTGGAAGTGTTGCAGAGTCGTCCGATGTATTCTCGTTGTTCCGTGAACCTCGCCATCCATATACTTGGTCACTTCTTCAAGCATTGCCCAGATTGGATAATGTCCGAAAGGTATTGAGGCCGTTACCGGGCACACCCCCAGATTTGATTAATTTGACGGACTTATGTCCGTTTCTCCCCAGATGTTCTAAAGCGATAACTCAGTGTAGATATGAGCGTAAACCAGCCTTGGAATCAGTTGGCCCGGGTCATCATGTGGCTTGTTATAACCAAATATCTGGATTGAGTTAAACACCAAAAAGTATTGAATTCCCTATTGGATAATCAATTAACATCTGCATTTCACATTCATGAATATAGTTTAGATAAATTAAATACCAATGTTTCCAATGCTTGATCGGCACTTAATTTACCAAGCTTTATGTTTAAATCGCATTGAAGTAATTGCTCATATTTCCATTTGATATCATCTGACGAGTATTTGCTTGCTTGTTCAACGGTTTTTTGAATTGCGTACTGAGAAGAAATGTCTAATATGCGGCCTATTTCAGCTTGGCTAGTGCCGCTTCTAAGAAGGCTATGTACCAAAGTGAGTCGCCTGAGTTGTCCTGTAAGCCGCGGAATAATATAAGTTGAGTCCCTACCGTGCGCCTTGAGATTATTGATAAAATTCAACGAGGCTTGGGCTCTTCCAGCTATTATGGCATCCACTGCCTGAAATATATTAGCCTCTTGGGCTTGGGGAACCATTTCTTGTACATCTGCTTCCTGTATAGGTGCGCCATTAGTATAAAGAGACAATTTCTCCAGTTCATGGTCTATAGATCTAAGATCGTTGCCTAACAGGATACTTAGTGATTTGATAGCGCCGGGGCTTATACCAGCGCCTTTGTCTGCAGCTGATGTTTTGATCCAGCGCGATAAGTCAATTCCGTTCGGTGGAGGTAGATGTGTGGTTCGAGATACCTTCATTAATGTCCCAAGTAGAGAGTTATTTCTATTCAACACACCGTCTTTAAAAAATACTAGAGTGGAATCGGGCATTTGCAAGAGATGCTCAGTTAAACTCAGCCATGGAGCATTAGTTTTACTGTTTCTGTTTTTCGGCTCTCGGGAATTGGAATTAGTTTCCATTAGCGTACATAACCCATCTATAATCACTGCTCGATATTTGTCCATGAACGGGATTGAATTACATATGTGAAGTAGTTCATTAAAATCTAACCGGGAGGCAGAGAGGTAATGTATGTTGGATTCTAGAAGTTCTGTAGCATCATATTCTGCTAAACAGTCTTTCACTGCATTGTCTACTAGTAATTTATCACCGTGTATTACAAAGGATGGCAATTCTCGCCACCACCTTTTTGTTAATTTTCTACCAATTCAGTTAATACTCCAAAAAGGGAACGCGGGTGAATAAATGCCACGTTACCCGATAGACCCTCCCTTGGGATTGTATCTATGAGATCAAATCCATTATCGTTTAGATAATCGAGCTTATCCTGCAAATTAGTGACGTTAAGAGCAATGTGATGTAGTCCCTCTCCCTTAGTTTCTATGAACCGCCCTACTGAGTTGGCAGGATCTAGTGGTTCCAAGATTTCTATTCTCGTTTGACCCAATTGGATCAATACCGCTTTAACGCCATGTTCTGGCAGATGCGATACTTCGGGTCCTAGAAGCCCAAATACCTCGTTAAACACTTTGAGCGTGGTATAGATGTCTTTGACGGCAATGGCTACGTGGTCTATGTGATTAATTGGGCAACCAATTATCATGACTTCCTCTTAATGAATATTCGAATGGGGAGTTAAATTGGGTACTGAGCCAATAATTGCCTAGCTATTAAGAGTCGTTGAACTTCTGATGTGCCTTCATATATGGTTGTGACTCTCGCGTCACGGAATAATCTTTCGATCCCTGTTTCTTTAAAATAACCAGATCCGCCGTGTATTTGCAATGATTGAGAAGTGACGTTAACGCACATTTCAGAGGCCATTAATTTTGCGATTGAAGCTTCATTTATGAATGGCTTACCTTCATCCTTTAATGTTGCGGCTTGCATGGTCACTGTGCGGGCAGAGTGTACAGCAGTTGCCATATCTGCCAGGGTAAATTGGATACCCTGATGATGGGCAATCGGCTTTCCAAAGGTTTCTCTAAGTTGAGCATAACGGACTGCTGATTCTAGCGCAGACTGACCTATCCCGACGCATTGAGCTGCTATGACTATTCGGCTGGAATCCAGAATTTCCATTGCATAGCGAAATCCTCTACCTTCTTCCCCCAGCAAATTTGAGGCGGAAACGGGAGTATTTTTAAAAACTAACTCGGCCGTGCTAGATCCCTTCATTCCGAGTTTTCCATGTTGGGGATTGATCTCCAATCCTGGAGAGTCATTAGGTACTATGAAAGCGCTCACCCCTTTATACCCCTGAGTCCGATTTAAAGTGGCGAAAACAACTATATTATCTGCTACATCACCGTTAGTAATGAAAATCTTGTTACCGTTGAGGAAATAATTCCCTTCGCGCATTACTGCGGTAGTCTGCAATGCTGCTGCGTCAGAACCTCCTCCAGGTTCTGTCAAAGCCCAGGCGGCCACCTTTTCCCCAGATGCTAAATCAGGTATGAATTTTTGTTTTTGTTCCTCATTGCCGAACCTATAGATGGTAGAGGTGCCTAACGACAAGTGGGCAATTAAGGACACGCTGGCCGAAGCATCACCACGGGCCACCTCCTCAGCTGTAATAGCTACTTGCCGGTAACCTCCTTCAGTACCACCATAAGCTGGATCAATTCCTATGCCAGTTAATCCGAGTTTCGACATTCCAGTCCAATTTTCCCATGAAAACTCTTCTTGCTCGTCGACTTCTTGCGCACGTGGCGCTAATTCATGATCGGCGAAATCTCGGACCAAAGCCCGCAGCATACGCTCATTCTCTGTCAAGCTATTATCGAGCATTGAGTACTCCTTAATTATATTGAGGTTTACACATGTAAGAATAGGGGGTTAGTATCAAACAACTAAATAATAATCCGATCATATCGCTTTATCAAAAATCAGATAGTCCGAGTTGCTCTCCAAATACGTCTCTGAAGACCTGGCTAATTTCTCCTAATGTGCAGTAACTCTCTACACAGTCTAATATAGCTGGGACAAGGTTCTCATTTCCAATGGCAATTTGAGCCAGTGTGGATAAACTGCCTGTTACTTGGGCTGAATCTCGGGTGTTCTTGAGGTTAGTCAACCTTGCTATTTGTTGGCTAGCCGCCTGCGAGTCTATTTTCAATACCTCTTCTATAGGCTCCTGATCGGTGACAAATTGATTTACGCCAACGATAACATTCTTGCCGCTATCAACGGATTTGGCGTGCTTGTAAGCCGCTTCACTGATCTCTTTCATCTGAAATCCCTGTTCTATAGCTGATATTGCTCCACCTAGACCACTTATGGTACGAAGGTAATCGTTGGTTCCTGATTCTATTTGATTGGTCATGGTTTCAACAAAATATGAGCCTCCCAAAGGATCTACTACATCCGCCACACCTGTTTCATGGGCTATTATCTGTTGTGTTCTCAAAGATAATTGAGCAGATTCGGGAGTGGGAAGTCCTAGGGCCTCATCACGTGAATTTACGTGGAGGGATTGAGTTCCTCCTAAGACGGCGGCTAGAGCTTGCAACGTACTTCTTACCAAATTGTTGTCGGGTTGTTGAGCAGTTAGAGTTACACCGGCGGTTTGAGTATGAAATCTGAGCATCGTAGATCTCGGATTTTTTGCTCCAAATGTTTCCCTCATGATCTTGGCCCATATTCTGCGAGCAGCACGATATTTAGATACTTCTTCAAATAGATTATTTTGTGCTACGAAGAAAAAGGAGATCCGAGGCGCGAATTCATCGATGTTCAACCCCGCATCGACTGCAGCTTGAACATAAGCGATTGCATTAGCAAAGGTGAAAGCCAATTCCTGAGCGGCCGTTGCACCCGCTTCCCTCATGTGATATCCGCTGATACTTATGCTGTTCCAACGAGGCAAGTACTCGGAGCAATATTTAAATATATCAATCACTAGTCTCATGGATGGTCTCGGTGGGAATGCGTACGTGCCTCTGGCTATATATTCCTTTAAGATGTCGTTTTGTAATGTTCCACTGATTAGTTCTTGACTGATTCCTTGACGCTTGGCTGAGGCGATGTACATACACAGCAAAATAGCTGCGGTTGAATTGATTGTCATAGAAGTGCTTACTTTGTCTAAAGGTATGTCTTTAAATAAGGTGTCCATGTCTTCCAAGCTGCAAATTGGAACACCTACTTTCCCAACTTCCCCTTGAGCCAATGGGTGGTCTGAGTCGTAACCTATTTGAGTAGGCAGATCAAACGCTACTGACAGGCCGGTCTGACCGTTATCCAATAAGTATCTAAATCTATGATTGGTTTCTAACGCCGTAGAATACCCGGAATACTGTCGCATGGTCCATGTTCTACCCCGATACATGTTCGGCTGAATTCCTCTGGTGTAAGGATATTCTCCGGGATAGCCCAATTCTTTTTCCAATTGCGATTCGGAGTAGTCTATATCTTCCGAGCAATATATTTCATCTATTTCAATTTCGCTGGAATTGTCAAATGTCCCTTGCCGGTTAGGGAACCTTTTGAGAAGTGGTGATAGCGTTTTTTCCCGCCATTCCTCTTTACTGGTTGACATTTCAGACTCCTATTGGGGTTATGATGCCATCATGAAGGTCAAATTTGATCTCCCATAACTAATTGTATAGTCAACTTAACGTAACACTCAAGGCTCATTTGATGAATCTCTGATTAGGTTAGTTAAAGATAAAGTTCTACCAACTGTGTTTATAACAGGTTTTAAAGGGTTATTATTAACCTTGACACTCAATCCTCTGCGTACCTATACTACTCGAAAGTTATGGAAATTCGGCTATATGTAGCAGTGCATTTGGGTTGGTAAGGGGTACATGAAAAAGAAGAATATAGTAGTGGTGGGCGGGGGAACTGGGAATCGTACTACTCTTACTGGACTAAAGAATCAAGATTGCAACTTATCGGCTGTGGTAGCTATGACGGATAGTGGCGGAAGTTCAGGTAGACTTCGCGATGAACTAGGCCAGCTGCCGCACGGCGATATACGTCAATGTCTGATCGCGTTGTCTGATGACAGTAAAGGTCATTTGATGTCGAGACTTTTCGAGTATCGTTTTATCTCAGGCAACGGCCTTAGCGGTCATAATTTCGGAAATCTTATATTGACAGCCTTGACCGAGGTTACCGGTAATACAATTACAGCTATTGATGCGGCCGCGGATTTATTGGGAGTCAGGGGTCAAGTTTTACCTGTAACTTTAACCAGGTCTGATTTGGTTGCTAGGCTCGATGATGGTACTGAATTGGCAGGCGAATCTGTAATAGATCTTCGTAGAGAAAACCTGAAAAACGGTATAGATTACATAAGGCTGGAACCTCCGGCATATGCCCATCCTCCTGTGCTAGAAGCTATAGATCAAGCGGATGCCATCATATTGGGACCTGGTGATATATACACTAGCGTATTACCGAATTTGTTGGTTCAGGATGTTGCAGAGGCTATATTGTCCTCTAAGGCTATAAAAATACATGTTTGTAATCTTATGACCAAGCCTGGAGAGTCTGACCAATTTAAAGCCTCCGATTTCGCGAAGTTGCTGATGGCTTATCTGGGAACAACAGATCCGTTAGATTATCTAATATTAAATAAATCACCTTACCCAGATCGTTTGTTACAGCGTTATGCTTCGGATGGGCAATATCCTGTTGAACTTGACGTCGACGATTGCCTGAGGGTATCTAAAAATATAGTTGAATGGCCTTTGCTCGCCGCAGGAGTTTATCTTAGACACGAACCGGCATCTTTAGGGGAGGCTATAATGGCGGTAATAAACTCGCATTATAGTGATCTTGAAGTTGCATGCGATAATGGCATGGCTTCTCGTGATTTAACTAGCCAAACTGTCTGAATTGCTGTAGTTGTAAGGCGTAGCAAATGATCGACCTCTAACATTGGCTCTTCTTAATTTGCTATTCTACAAGAGCCATTTTCAATTACTAGAGGCTAATCAATCGCTGGGAATTCGGGAAGTTCTTTTGTCGAGGCTCAACTATGGAGTGCATATGTGTGGGATTGTCGGATACGTCGGAAACCAGGAAGCTTGGCCGATAATTCTTAGTGGCCTATCACATCTAGAATATAGAGGTTACGATAGCGCGGGCATTGCTGTATTGGATGCATGTGGCCGTTTGGAAATCAGGAAAACGATGGGTAGGGTACAGAGTTTAATAACAGATGACCTGTCTCAAACTCCATCAGGAACAGTCGCATTGGGTCATACTCGGTGGGCTACGCATGGACCTCCTTCATACGATAACGCACATCCTCATACCGGCTGTAATCAACGCGTAGCTGTCGTACATAATGGTATAATTGAGAACTTTTTGGAGCTTAAAAAGAAATTAGAAGATGACGGCCACATATTTTCGTCCCAAACGGATTCTGAAGTAATACCTCATTTGATAGAAGTAGGTTTGTCAAATGGATACAGCTTTGAGGAAGCATGTCGGAGCATGGCAAAGCAGATTAAAGGCTCGCAAGCAATTGTCGCTTTGTCGAAGCAAGACGATCCAGTTCTCTGCGGGCTTCGATTAGGACATGCTGGAGGATTAGTGATAGCAGATTACGAGGATCAAACCATTTTGGGAAGTGCACTTCCTGCGACGATCCCGTTATTTGATAAAGATCTGTCTTCCTCTCATGAAGTAGTGTTTCTAGAATCTGAGGAAATGGTTACTATTACGAGATCTCGGACTAGCTATCAAAACTTGGATGGGTGTATCCAAGTAAAGGAACCGGTTAGCATTTCAGCGTCCGACCTATCTTCAGATAAGGGTAACTACAGCCATTTTATGTTGAAAGAGATCATGGAGCAACCTGATGTGGTAGGGGCATCGTTTAAAGAGCGGGTGAATTTCCATAACAAGACGGTCAATTTATCAGATCTCCATGTTTCAGATTCGGATATATCCAATTTGAACCGCGTAATTCTAGTCGGATGTGGGACCAGCCTGCATGCAGCTCAGGTCGGTCGAAGTTGGATAGAAGAATTTGCAGGCATACCTGCATCGGCGGAAAGTGCGTCGGAGTTTAGATACAATAACTTAACAATGGATCATAAAACGCTGGTGATATCTATAGGCCAATCAGGGGAAACTGCCGATACGATTGCGGCTATGGAGCACGCTGTTTCTAAGGGAGCCCGGTTGATCACCATATGTAACTCAGAGGGTAGTCAGGCTACTCGGATTGCAGAAAGTACTCTTAACATGCTAGCTGGTTTAGAAATAGGTGTGGCTAGCACTAAGACTTTTCTGGCCTCACTTTGCACGGTTCAGTTGCTGGCCATTTATATAGCTCAAATTCGAGGAGCTTTGGATGCCGACCAAGTAGGCATTTTAATAGATAACCTGGCCACCTTACCCAGAATATTGGGGGATATCCTGAAAGATACCGGTCAATATGAAGATTTAGCTAACAAGATATGTGGTTATAACGATTTACTTTTTTTAGGTAGAGGAACTCAGGTGGCAATAGCTTCTGAAGGTGCTCTAAAGTTAAAGGAAATCAGTTATATTCATGCCGAGGGTTACCCTGCGGGTGAGATGAAGCACGGTCCGATCGCGTTGATAGATGCTCATATGGCTACATTGGCTTTGGCTCCCAAAAGCCATTTATATGACAAGATGGTTGGTAACATCCTAGAAGTCAAAGCTAGGGATGGGATGGTGGTCGCTATTTTGACTGAGGGAGATATTGATTTGGGATCACGAGTAGATGTAGCATCTTATATTCCCTTAGTTCCGGAGTCATTACTACCGATGGTTTTAACGATCCCTTTACAATTATTGGCTTACTATGTGGCGTTGGTGAAAGGATGTGATGTGGATAAACCAAGGAATCTAGCTAAATCTGTCACTGTGGAATAGGTTTTTCAAAGATTTAACTTTCACGATGATTTTATAGGAAATCTATTTAATTACAGTGGAATAGTTCTCTAAATCAGGCCCAGAATATTTCCCAATAATCCTAAGTTGGGGCATCTGCGAATGGATTATGAACTGAGTGTAAGGGAAGTCCAAGTTTGGACATTATAAAATCATCTGATTTGTGGCACGTATTCAAAGACAAATTACACGAATTTGGTTTTGGTGCTGAGTTTCTCAAGGAGGAGATGGGTGCGTTCGATGGACTAAAACGTCGAAACCCTTTTACGGATTCGTCTTCCCCAACGAAACCTTCGGATAACTGGGGTTAATCAAGTATGCCCTCTATATCTTCTCTATTCCTGGGATTGATACAAGGCTTGACTGAGTTTCTACCTATATCTAGCTCTGGTCATCTAGTCCTAGTATCCGAATATATCAATTATAGTTCTCCAGGTATTGTATTCGAAACGTCCGTCCATTTGGCTACCACTGCTGTGGTGGTGGTTTATTTTCGGAAGACTATCTGGAATCTTTTATTTGGGATTAAAAGAGATAAAGCAGCTCGTTTATATTGCCTGAAAATATTGCTAGCGTTCTTTGCTACAGCTGCCATCGGATACTTTCTATTGCAGGTAGGTGTGATGCAGGTAATACGCACGTCTATATTTAGCGGAAGTATGTTGATAATTACTTCATTCGTTTTAGTATCTGCTCGATGGGTTAAAACTGCTCGGTTACAAGTATACGAATGGGATATAAGTTGGAAATCGGCTCTCTTAATGGGTTTAGCACAGGGCGTATCAATTTTGCCAGGGATATCTCGTAGCGGATTAACGATAGTAACGGGTTTGTGGTCCGGGGCAAGTAAACAATCCGTTGCGGAGTTTTCCTTCCTGCTGTCTGTTCCCACTATGTTGGCAGCTGCAGGGGTAGGGATATTAATGTCTCCACCGATGTCGCACGAGGATGTTGGCGATGTTATAGCAGGTTCTATCACTGCTTTCATATTTGGATATATAGCTATCCAATGGTTTATTCGATGGCTTCAAAACGACCATATCTGGAAATTCTCCCTTTATTGCTTATTGGTTGGTACATGTTCTACAGCGGCGTGGATATGGTTGTAAAATTTAAAGAGACAGATATCGCAGATGCTCTCTGGTATTAATAATCTTGGCTTATGATCTAATCGGGACTAAGAAATATCATATTTGGTATGATATACAACCGTGGAATTGTCTCTTTGGCGAAATCCAAAATTAAGATGCGAACAAAGGGAATAGGATTTAAATTAGGCTTTAGATATAAGTGAATCAATATGGAATTAATTAGGGTTAAGGCTCCGGCTACCACTGCGAATTTAGGACCTGGGTTTGATTGTCTTGGGATGGCGGTCGATATCTGGAATGTTCTTGAAGTGGTAATGACTAATAATGACGAACCTCAGGACCCTTTGATAGAAATATCAGGACATGGTGCTGGTGAACTGGCGACTGATGCCTCTAATTTAGTATATCAAGCTATGAAATTTCTGTTTTTAGAGACAGGGAAGGCTCTTCCGTTGGTCCGTTTGCGTTGTGAAAATAATATTCCGTTGTCTCGAGGTTTGGGCAGCAGCGCTGCTGCTATCTCCAGTGGTTTGGTGGCAGCTAATGTTTTGGCGGGAAATGTATTCCAACCTAATGAACTATTGGAAATGGCTGCAACTATCGAAGGCCACCCAGATAATGTGGCAGCTGCCATATTGGGTAATTTACAGCTTGTTATCTCTGAGGATCAAAAGCTGTACCCAGTATCAATTCAGCCTCCACCTGATTTGCAATTGGTTATATTTATACCTGAGCTTAGAATTGCAACTGAAGATGCTAGGAGGGTGCTACCTTCATCCATTAGCATTTCCGACTCGGTTTATAACGCTAGCAGAGTTGGATTATTAATAGCTGGTATGCTAACTGATCATCCTGAATATTTCCAATATGCTGTACAAGATAGGTTGCATCAACCGTATAGGGAGCCGTTGTTCCCAGCTATGAAAGTTATTTTCCAAGCTGCCAGAGATGCTGGAGCACTGGGAGTATTCCTGTCGGGTAGTGGTTCGACTATCATGGCTATAACGAGAGGTAGGGAAATGACTGTTGCCTATGAGATGGGAGAGGCGGCGCGGCAGACGGGTATAGTTGGCGAATTGAGGATTACTAAGCCCGCGTATGAAGGAACCTCAGTAACCAACATTTAACAGATCCTTTGATCACCTATGTATGCTAGGAATGGGTCTTTGTTTTAGGAGATAAATAATTGGGTATAATCGTCCAAAAGTATGGCGGCAGTTCCTTATCTGACATTAGTAAACTTGAAAATGTTGCAAATCAGATAGTTCACTCAAAGGATGAGGGGTTAAATGTAGTCGTAATAGTTTCGGCTATGGGAGATTCGACCGATCGTTTAGTTCAACTAGCCAAGTCAATTACTAATGATCCAGATCCACGGGAACTTGACGCACTATTGGCAACCGGGGAAATAGTTTCTTGTACTCTATTAGCTATTATCTTAAAAAACTTGGGATACGACGCAATTAGTTTAAGTGGATATCAAGTAGGAATCCACACAGATGAGGCATATGGCAATGCTAGGATTAACTTGGTTGATCAGGAACGGGTTCGTAAAGAATTATCTTCAGGACGAATCGTCGTAATAGCAGGATTTCAAGGAATCACTGATGGCTTAGATATTACTACGTTAGGTAGAGGTGGTTCGGACACGACCGCTGTGGCGTTAGCCGCGGTATTAGAGGCGGATCGTTGTGAGGTATATACCGATGTGGATGGTATATATACTGCCGATCCAAGAGTAGTTCCAAATGCTCGTAAAATCCTTGAAGTTGGATATGAGGATATGTTGGAGTTAGCTAGCATGGGGGCAAAGATGCATCCGAGGTCTATAGAGTTGGCTGCAGTGTACCATGTTCCAATATACGTCGCTTCTAGCTTTAATAATATTATAGGAACCCTAATTCACGATGAGATTAAAGGTAATAGCATGGAAAATCGTTATAAGGTTACAGGTGTTGCGTATCAGTTAGGGATTTCCAAAGTAACTGTTCGGTCTCTTCCAGATCAACCAGGCATTGCAGCTAATTTGTTTGAACCGCTAGCCGACGTGGGCATTAGTGTAGATACGATTGTTCAAAATGCTAGCCAGGACAAGACAACAGATATTAGCTTTACCGTAGCGACTAGTGACTTGGCGAAAACGTTGGACGAAGTTATTCCGGTTGCGCAAAATATTGGAGCGTCTGGAGTAGTTAATGATGACGGTCTTTCTTGTGTAAGTATAGTGGGGTCTGGCATGCAGAACACTCCTGGTTATGCATCTCATATGTTTCGTATTCTGGCCGATGGTAATGTAAACATTGATATGATAACTACTTCGGAGATACGGATTTCATGTATCATAAGAGAAGAACAGGTTTTAGAAGCAGTTCGGTTGCTTCACCGTGGGTTTTCGTTAGATGATGATGGGTAAGAATTATCAGATATCTCGTGAGTTATAGTGCTTCAACCTAGTCTTTCCGTGGTGATTCCAGTTTTCAATGAAGAAGAGCGCATTATCGCCACTTTACAACGCATTGTTGCCTTCCTAAGTTCGAAACATTATTCATGGGAGGTCGTTGTTTGTGATGATGGTAGCACTGACTCTACAATATCCTTAGTTAAGGGTTTTATCACTAAAGAAACCCATATAAAGATCCTAGAACTAACTCATGCAGGAAAAGGTTGGGCGATAAAAAATGGTGTGCTTTTTTCTGCTGGGATCCATAGATTTATATGTGACGCAGACCTTTCGATGGCAATAGACCAGCTGGACCGATTTTTCGTTCCCGATTCAAAGTGTACGGAAATAGTAATTGGGTCTAGAGAACTTCAATTATCGAAGAGGATTGGGGAGCCAATTATTAGACACTTTATGGGACGGATCTACAATATTTTGGTTCGCGGATTAGCGATTCGGGACATTACAGACACTCAGTGCGGTTTTAAGTGTTTCACTGGCGAACAAGTATTTGAGCTATTCAAAAAACAACGAATCAATGGATTTGCCTTCGATGTCGAGATTCTTTTTTTGGCACAGCGTGCTGGAATAAGAGTCCGTGAGATCAATATTGATTGGTATTACATGCCTAGTAGCAAAGTACGTCCAATATTAGATTCGCTTTTGATGACTTGGGATTTGTTCAAGATTAGGTGGATACATAAATTTGACTCGAATTTCTGAAAGGCCGAGGATTGCTTACGGGATTCGTATAAGATCCAACTAATTTCACTTTAGTTTCCTTAAATCACGTCAGATGTTTGTATGGACTTATTAATGGCAATTAATGGTAAAACTTAGTTGTCAACAATCAAGTTCTTATACACAGATTAATCGTTTAATACTGCCACATATGGAGACATCTAACTAATGCAGGAAATCACTAAATCTCCAATTTCTAAGTTAAAAGAGGAACTAACCAAAAAAGCGGTAGCTTTTGCTTTGAATGGCCAATGGGACGAAGCTGTCGGATGTAACAAAGCCATCTTATGTGACTACCCGGAAGATGTGGAAACAATGAATCGTCTTGCCAAATCTCTCATAGAGCTCAATCAATTCGTGGAGGCTAGAGCCTTATTGGCTCAAGTCATTGAGATATCACCATACAATGTCATAGCCAAAAAGAATGTGTCACGGTTGGATAAACTTGAAATAATTCCGAACATTACGAAACATAGGACAAAGTCTAATGGGGACGCACATATTTTCATGGAGCAAAGTGGTAAATCCGGCACAACGCTGTTAAAAAATGTGGTTTCAGGGTTTATTTTGGAGACGATTGGGCCTGGGCATCCTCTTTCACTAGAAATCAATAAGAATACTATTGAGGTTCAGTTGCTGGACGGTGAGTCTCTCGGGAGAATAGAACCCAGATTGTCGGCTAGACTCATTCGGCTCATGAATCTAGGTAATCGTTATAAGTCGGCAGTCGTAAGTGCTAATGAACAAGGTGTTTTAATTATCATTCAAGAAACTTATAGAGATCCATCTGCTCAACGTATATCAGGGTTTCCATTCAAAAAAAGAGAGGATTCAAGGGTTTATTTGGATGACAATCTTATGAGATATATGGAAGATGATGATTTCGATGATCAAGACAACCCAGATTTAGTTGATGATGCAAACGAGTGGGAATCATAAAGAGTTGCTAACTCGGGAATTTCTCTTAGTGTAGTTTAATCCTATTTAGAATCGGTGATTTGGGTTAAATTATGCCCTGCTCCTCTGGCTAACGCATCTAACTTGGTGGCCATCTTGGACCGGAATGGCCTGACTAGGTTTCGGCTATGCTTGTTACCCACAGGTATAACGAACAAGGTGCTTTTATTTTTTGCATGAGGAGAGAAGAATTCGGTTATTTCATCATCAAAAAAAGTAAGGCCAGTAGATCCAAACCCTAGAGAATGCATCCCCAAATACAGATTGCCTCCTAAAACTCCTGATTCCATCTGAGCAATTCTGTATCCTCGACTACCACAACGATTAAGAACCTTCTCTAGATCGGCCATGAAAAAGAACACCGCAGATGCATCGGCAGGTAGCGCCTGTTCGAACCCGAGATGACCTGCTTCGTCACGGAAATCACCTGGTTTTAAAATATCTAACCGTTTCTCTTGTATTGAATAAAAATAGGCTCCGGACGCTAATGTGTCGACAGAATTGACGATAACGTAAAGATCTACCAGGGTGTCTAACTCAGATACGGAGAAGTCTAAAGGGAGACAGTGTATTGCGTTATCAATAACTGTCAGGAACTGATTTAGCGGGATCGGGTCGTGAGTGAAACGCCGTGTACTTCCTCGATTTAAGATGGTTTGCGCTAGTGGTCTAGAACCTGGATCTGATGTGTTGCAATTTGTGGTCTCCTGGATAAGTAATTTAGGTTGATTGGATGCCGCTTTAGCCCGCCAATCAAGGACTTCTTTGGATGTTGACAGTAATGAGGCTGAGTGTACCGCTTCTAGGTCAGCATATCTTAACGATGGGAGGTGTGATTGAAGGTTATCTGGATCAACGCGCTGCAATGTCGGAGGAGAAGTAATTGGCTGCAAAGGTGTTACTCCAGATAAGGGGACCAGACATGTTGTGGATTCTTCTACCCCATCGATTGAAAGAATAGCGTTTACTTGGGAATCTATAAACCCGGTGATCAACCTAGCAGATACTTGACAGGCAGCCACGGTAGATAGCAAATTAGAAATCATGGTACCGGTATCCCAATAACAATAGCGGTATCCCCTCGATCTATATTTCCATGTGCTTCTCCAAAATAAAGTTGTGAAGATCAATGTGGCAGATGATTGGAGGATATCTTGATTTTCAGCCGTTGCATCGGCTAGAAGTCGGCGATAATCTCCTGCCCGGATTTGCCTTAAAGCAAATTCGTGTGGTGCGAAATGGTATATCCCTGCTTCGATGCCATCTAGGTCTTGGCATAACAAATATGTTTCTACAGGGTAAAGAGCACCGGCTGATGCGGCAGCCCTGTAATGTACTTCACCTGCCGTCGGGTGGTTAGCTGTCCGGATTATACCTGCGGAATAATATAATAATTTGGAGACTGTGCCGAGATCTATGTTGCCAGTAATCGAATTGTTCCAATCCGACATGGCATCTACTGTAGGGAAAGTCGGCAATCCCAAATCTCGCGACAACTCAATTGATGGTAGCTGTTTGTAGTCCTTGTACAAAGGTGGTTTGGTATCGAGATTTATGTAGTTTAGTTTGGTCGATTCATGGAAGTCCTTTGCTGTTGCGATACCTTGTAAGCTCACGAAAAACCTCCTGAGTTAATGTGCATAAATCCTGGTATTGGGGTTCTGGTTGGCATCTTTAGCTGAGAATATCCAAATTTAGTTTAAGGGCTCGGTACGGTGGCGACTAATCTCAACCGCGGCTTGATTTATATTTGATCCTTTTATGGGGGGATTCGGTTTGATGATTGTAATTCTTATAGATTGAATATTGAACTCATTTATGACCTTGTTAGCTATAGATTCTGCCAGCGCTTCCAACAGATTTTTAGATTCTCCTTCAATGACTGATCTAACTACCCTGTATATGTGAGTATAGCTTACTGTATCGTTCAAATTATCCGATATACCTGCTTTCGAGAGGTCTAAGGTGACCTCACAATCAACCAAATAGGTTTGGCCTAAGGTCTTTTCTTCTGGATTTACGCCATGGAATCCATAGAATCTCATGCCTTGTAGGATTATTCTGTCATTTTGAGAATTCATTTAAATGTATTGATTCCGAAACAACCTGATAACATTGCTCGCATCACTGGTAGTTCTCTGTGATGGATTGAGAAAGAGCCAATAAATTCTGTGCCCGCTTAACTACAGGTACGTCCACCATTTTACCGTCAAGATCAAAAGAGCCGCGTCCGATCTTCAAGGCTTCGTTCCAGCCTTCGACAACTCGGAGAGCATACTCGATGTCTTCTTTCGACGGGCTGAAAGTTTGATTGATTATTTCCAGCTGATCTGGGTGGATCGCAAATTTCCCCGTATAACCTAATTGGCGAGCTTTCATTGAATCCGCTTTGAGGTTGACGGTATCTTTAAAAGATACAAATGGGCTATCGAGGGCCGCTATATTAGCGGATCTAGCGGCAATGGCGACAGCTGATCTAGGGAATTCGACTTCTGCTCCCATATCGGTTCGTAGAATCCCCATATCATTTGTGTAATCCTCAGCTCCAAACGCGATGGCAATTATACGCTTAGATGCGTTAGCTATAGCATCTAATTCCATAATTGCTTTGGCGGTTTCAATCCAAGGTATTATCTTGACAGTGCCAACAGGAATCATTAAGCGTTCTTCTAGCTCTACTAACACCCGGTCAGTTGACTGGATATCCCATCGGGAGCTGACTTTGCCCAAGCTGATACCGTATAACTGTGGGCTGACTATTCTAGTTAGATCGTCTTTTGTTAACCCTGTGTCTAAAGCATTTACCCTGATCATAACCTTTTGGTTATTACCAGTTAATGTAGTAACCCATTCTGACGCTAATTCACGCGCAGTAATTTTTTCACTGGGTGGAACAGAATCTTCTAAGTCTACCATCACTATATCGGTCTTAAAATTCTTTGCGCGTTCCAACATGTTGGGTCGGTTGCCCGGAACGAAAATCAAACTACGTAAAAGGTCCAAATGGCCTCCATGAATAGGATGAAATTTCCCATTTCTAAAAAGTGCGCTTTATTTCTTTATAATCTGTATGGATACCAGCAAATTCTTAATGTAGGAAGCCATTTTCCGAACATAATTTAATATCTTGCGTTAACTGCGTGAATAACACGAAAGGCTCCCTTTAGTCTATTCCATGTCTCCCCAAGTGGATCCCCATTTCATATCTACTTTTAGGGTCACATCAAGGTCCATTGCAGATGACATTTCATCTGACACCAAAGTTTTTAGGGTGTCGAGTTCTTCTACGGGTGTCTCGAAGACCAGCTCGTCGTGGACTTGGAGGAGCATTTTTGTAGCCATATTTTGGTTAGCCAATTGGTCGTGGACTCTTATCATAGCTATTTTCATAATGTCTGCGGCGGTTCCCTGGATAGGCATGTTTATGGCCATACGTTCCGCCGCATTCCTCACGTTGAAATTGGAAGCGTTTATTTCGGGTACTGCCCTACGACGGCCCAGTAGCGTCTCCACATAATGGGTTTCTCTGGCGTTGGTTTTCACAATATCGAGGTATTCTGATATCCCCGGATATTTGCTGAAGTATGATTGTATAAAATTGTTTCCTTCTTCCCTGCTGAATCCTGTTTGTTGGGATATACCATGTGCAGACAAACCATATATGACTCCAAAATTCAGAACCTTAGCGATTCGTCTCATTTCAGAATCAACTTCGTTGATGGGAGTTTCGAACATCAATGATGCTGTTGCAGAGTGAATATCCTCACCTTTTTTAAAGGCTTCTAACAAACCTCGGTCTTGTGATAAATGGGCTAAGACCCGCAGTTCAATTTGGGAATAGTCTGCGGAAAATAACAACGATCGAGGGGAATCCGGGGCTACGAAAGCCCTCCTAACTTGCCGTCCTAACTCGGTCCGTATCGGTATATTTTGCAAATTGGGATCACTGCTTGAGATCCGGCCAGTAGCGGATCCAGTTTGGTTATAACTGGTATGAATCCTCCCGGTGCGAGGATTCACCATATCTGGCAATGCGTCTACGTAGGTAGACTTTAATTTTGCTACTTGACGGTATCCTAAGATATTATCTACTACTGGATGGAGACCTTTTAATGATTCTAGGGAATTAGCATCAGTCGAATATCCGGTTTTAGTTCGCTTGGTATGCGGTAAGCCGAGTTCTTTGAATAGCAGATCACTCAGTTGTTGAGGAGAGTTAATGTTTACCGTATGCCCGATAGATTGGTAGAGTTCTTGCTCGGTTTCTATCATCTGTTCGTTCAAATCATGGGACATTTCGCGGAGCACGCCTGCATCTAGCTTAATCCCTTGATATTCCATGTTTACTAACACAGGGATTAACGGTATTTCTACGTTAGAAAACAAACCACTAAAGCTTTGATTCTGTATTTGAGGTTCAAAAATTGATCGCAATCGGCCCGTCATGTCGGCATCTGCAGCAGCATACGGAGCGCCTATATCGATAGGCACTTGATCAAAGGTAATTTGTTTTTTACCCGTACCAATCAAGGATGTAATTGGCGTCATTTCCTCGCCTAATACTTCTAGAGCCAGGTTTTTTAAACCTATTCCTG
>CAJXEF010000015.1 GCA_913052545.1 uncultured Chloroflexota bacterium | reverse complement strand
TCAAGGCGATCTTTTGTAGCGTATATTTCCCTCCATCCCATTTACAGCCGTTTTTTCAATTATTGAGGTGCTGTGTCGGGAGACTTAAGCAAGTCTATCAGGCTTAAACAATTATCTGTATTGGATCGATTCCTAACCGTTTGGATTTTTTTATCAATGGTTCTGGGATTATCTATAGGATATTGGTGGCCAAGCATCAAGCATTTGAATGATCTCGCGACAGTTGGTGATACTTCTCTACCCTTGGCAATTGGCTTGATTATGATGATGTATCCTCCCCTCAGTAAAGTTCGCTATGAAGACCTTGGGGCAGTGTTCAGGGACTGGAAAATATTAGTATTGTCGTTGGCTCAAAATTGGATATTTGGTCCAGTTCTAATGTTTTTATTAGCAATTTTGTTTTTAAGAGATTTTCCAGAGTTGATGACAGGACTGATTCTGATTGGGTTGGCTAGATGTATAGCCATGGTAATGATATGGAATGAGTTGGCGCAAGGGGATAATCAATACGCAGCCGGATTAGTGGCATTAAATTCGATATTTCAGATACTGTTCTACTCGATATACGCGTTCTTTTTCATTACAGTTTTGCCGCCTTTATTTGGTTTGGAAGGCTTACAAGTCGGTATTTCGATTTGGGATATTGCTCGTAGCGTAGGGATTTATCTGGGGATACCGTTCGTATGTGGATTTTGTACCCGTTATTTTCTGCTGAGCACTAAAGGGTCGGTGTGGTTTAGCGATATATTTATTCCCAAAATTAGCCCTGTAGCTCTTATAGCGTTATTGTTTACTATAGTTGTGATGTTTTCGCTAAAAGGTGATGTGATTCTTCAATTACCTGGGGACGTGGTTAGGATTGCGGCCCCATTGGCATTATATTTCGTGATAATGTTCTTTAGTTCCTTTTACATGGGGAAGAAGCTTGGTGCGAGTTATCCCCAAAGTACTAGTGTAGCTTTCACAGCATCCGGTAATAATTTTGAACTAGCTATTGCTGTGGCCATAGGAGTATTTGGGATTGGGTCGGGTCAAGCTATGGCAGCAGTCGTGGGGCCGCTAGTGGAAGTCCCGGTACTTATTGGGTTGGTAAATGTTGCACTACGGATTGATAGCCGATTTTTTCGCAAGACGTTAGTCTAATGTAATTATTGATTAATTGGTTTATTAAACATTATGGTTAGACTACTGTAGCTGGTTGGGATTGGGTTTGTTAGGGAATGGCGTATGGCCTGATATATTCATATCACAGATATCGACTGTTTTGAAAAGGCGATATTAAACTATGATCAGGAGTTATTTATGAAGCTGGGAATGATCGGGTTAGGGAGAATGGGAGGGAACATGGCCCAGCGGCTGTTGTTGGGTGGGCATCAACTTGTTGTTTATGATGTTAATGCCCAGGCGATTGAAAACAGTCGATCCCAAGGAGCCATAGGAGCTTCCTCAATAAAGGAGGTAGTTGATAATTTAGTTAGCCCAAAAATTGTATGGATTATGTTACCCAATGGAAAACCGACGGACGATGTATTAGATGGGTTGATAGCCTATCTAAATCCGGGGGATGTTTTAATAGATGGTGGAAATACCAATTATAAAGACACTCAGATGCGATCCTCCAAGTTGTCGGGTTATGGAATTCATTTAATCGATGTCGGGATTAGCGGTGGTATTTGGGGGTTATCTGATGGATATTCTTTGATGGTGGGTGGGGATGAGGACATATTTATTCATATTGAACCCATTTTAAAAACTCTCGCTCCGGCCCCAAATCTAGGGTATATGTATGCTGGCCCTTCGGGTGCCGGACATTTCGTGAAAATGGTTCATAACGGCGTGGAGTACGGTTTAATGCAAGCCTATGCCGAAGGATTCGAGTTGCTCAGGTCCAAGGATGAATTCGATTTTAACATTAGTCAAATAGCCCACACTTGGAGGTATGGGAGTGTCGTACGGTCTTGGCTGCTAGATTTGGTATCCCGGGCATTAGACGAAGACGCTAGCTTAGAAAATGTATCCTCGTACGTTGCGGATTCAGGAGAAGGTCGATGGACTGTACAAGAGTCAGTTGATTTGGGTGTGCCTATACCAGTTATAACTGCAGCCTTGCAGCAAAGGTTTCGTTCTCGTCAGGAACAACCATTTAGTGGCAGACTGCTCGCCGCCTTGAGATATCAATTTGGAGGTCATGCAATTCAAGAAATTAGTAAAAGTGAAGGTTAACTATTAGGATATAAATTGAAATAGAACTTAGTAACTTTAGGTTAAATTCAGAACTCAAAAAGATATTTGGCAAACAGTGGCTGATCAGCCTGATAGGGTTAAGGTAGCTAAGTAGCTATTAAGAGATTCGTGTCAATAGATAACTGAAGGCTTAGAGTTTCCATTCTTAGCTCTTGTCAGTTGCTCATTAGCCGATTAAGATAGGAATATGGAGTCAAAATCAATCGAGTACCCACTGGGATTTCTTTCAAGCATAGATGCTGAAACTTTTGGAGAGCCTGGCAAACGTACCTTTCGGCTAGTTCTGAAGTCTGGCCGAGCTATCGTGACGGTCTGGCTTGAAAAAGAACAATTATTTCAGCTAAGTGTCGCTCTTGGTGAGGGCGTACGCCGGTTCTCTAACGAACAGGATACTAATCCCCCCTTGACTGGTTTTACAGAATGGTCGGGAGATGATGTTTCCCTAGAATTTAAAGCCAGACAACTTCTTCTTAAATACGATACTGATCTTAATGGTTTTCATTTAGAGGCTCATGAGGCTGATGAAGAGGAAAGCTCAGGTACATCTGTAAGTTGTGGATTAACTATCCCGCAATCGCATGCTCTTTCTGAAGATGCGCAACGCATATGCGCTTCTGGTCGGCCGCCATGTTTCCTCTGCGGTCTACCGATTGATCCAGAGGGACATGTTTGTCCTAGGGCTAATGGTCACGCCGTAATGGAAAGTGGTTGATTAGATGCGGTCGGCAGAGTAGCTAGGATTGGATCTAACACATTCTCAACTTACATTATTGGAGCGGGGTGAAATAGTATCCTGTGAGCTCACTCCCGCTGGCTCAAACTACACTTTCCTAGTAGAGCTTCGATTAGATGGCAACAACGGGTATGCTATTTATAAGCCTCGTAAGGGAGAGATACCGCTTTGGGATTTTCCATCGGGAACCCTTTATAAACGCGAATGTGCAGCTTATTTATTAAGTGAGATATTGGGTTGGGATTTCATACCTTATACTCTTATCCGTGATGGTCCGCATGGTGTTGGCTCTGTACAACATTTCGTTGAGCATAACCCGAAGGAAGATTATTACGACTTGGACGAGAGTAGTGCGGATCAACTTAAGCAGTTCGCCTGTTTTGATTTAGTTGCCAACAACACGGATCGTAAAGCAGGGCATGTGTTAAAAGATCCGGACGGCAAACTATGGGGTATTGATCAAGGTCTGACTTTTCATGCGGATACCAAAATCAGGACGGTCATATGGGATTTCGCGGGTGACCCAATACCTGAGCATCTTTTGAAGACTCTACTGGATTTCATGAAATCGTTGGAATCTCCACAGGGACGTATCCTGGATTTGTTGGAGTTACTAATGCCAGAAGAAATAAGCTCCCTTCATCGCAGATTAGAATGGGTTCTTGGGGACGGCTCGTTTCCGGGCTTACCTGGTAGAAGACGAGGGTAATTCTTGACGTTCGTTTTTATGATCACACTGATCTTATGCCCGGAGTATGCCATAGTCGAAATATTCCAGGGTCTCGATTATCTCATTAGCCTTGCTTAGATCCAGGTTTTTAGTAGATTCGGTCAGGACTGCGATGGTATATATGCCTGC
Organism: uncultured Chloroflexota bacterium; assembly: GCA_913052545.1. The sequence goes on along the minus strand of CAJXEF010000015.1, from coordinate 17,077 downwards.
ATCGACCGCTGCAGAAATTCCTACAGGGCTATCTTCTATGGCAATACACTGGGAAGGGCTCTTCTGAAGCTTTTCCGCAGCCATTAAATAAATATCGGGCTCGGGTTTACCTTTTTGCACATCGTCCCCACCAAGAACCACGTCGAATCTGTCCTGTAAGTTTATGGTATCTAGCTTCAAATGGACCCATTCCCTGAGAGAAGATGAGGCTACTGCTTTAGGTATGCCTCTTTTGGAACATTCGTCAATTAATGTTTTAACGCCAGGGCGTGGAACAAGATCAGATTTGAGAACTTCCTTAACATGGTTGTCGTATTTGTCCAGATAGGTATTGATGGTTCCAGGCAACGAGCGCATCTTGATGAGTAGGTTCCATGTTTCGTCAACCGTGGTACCTATCAATATGGATTCATTTTCGTAATCGGTAACGGGGCTTACGCCTAGTGCGGTTAGAAGGTTGTTTATTGCCTTTAAATATAAAGGTTCGCTGTCAACCAGTACTCCGTCCATGTCGAAAATCACAGCTGTAAAGCCGTCCATATCTTGCCTCTCAAGTATTTAAAGTATTGGGCGTTACTCGTTCATAAAAACTAATCTGATACAACAAAACAAGAAGACGCTTTGAATATTGCCCAAAGATCTTGTCCAATTTGAATATCCATTTCGTCTTTAGAACTTCCTGTAATCTGGCAGTGTAACAAAAGACCTTCACAGTCTAAGGATATGCGATACCCGGGAGGCCTAATTTCGATTGCTCTGACTGCTCCTGGAATTTGATTGCGAGCCGAAGATTCATAGAAACGTGCTTTCGATAGAATTATGTCGGAAGCACGTACTCCAATATTCAAAGATTGGCCGATGCTAAATTCACCAAGAGGAATTTCTATTGATAAATGATCCTTCTCGGGGCCATTATTATTGGATAGCTGGCAAACCATGACTCCATCCAAGGCATTTCGACTATGGACTTGCATTTGAATGATGTTTTCTACACCGACTAGTCTTGCCACCCTTTCTTGGGGCGGTTGCCCCAATATGTCTACAGGTGAACCTTTGCTGATTGTTTTACCATTATCCAACACCTGCACTACGTCTCCCATTGTTAAAGCTTCTTCTATATCATGGGTAACCAAAATAGTTGGTAAATCGCTATTGGAAAGCATATTCCGGAGTTCAGTTCTTAAGGTTCGTTTGAGTTCATTATCTAGGGAGGAAAATGGCTCATCTAATAATAAGGCTTCGGGATTGGTGGCGAGGGCTCTCGCTAACGAGACCCGTTGTTGTTGACCTCCTGAAAGTTCGTTTGGGTATCTTTTCTCCAATCCGTCTAAGTTGAAAATATTTACATAATAATCAATTATATCGTTTTTAGATGTTGCCAAAGCTCGCGAAATTCCGTACCCAATGTTTCGTGAAACATCGAGATGAGGAAAAAGATTGTTGTCCTGAGTAAGGTATCCTAATTTCCTTAGATGGCTAGGCACCCAGATATCTGTGCCACTATCGTAAATTACCCTGGGCCCGAGTTTAATATTACCTTCCTGCGGTTTAATTAATCCAGCTACAGTTCGAAGCGTGGTAGTTTTGCCTGATCCCGATGGCCCGAATAGAACCAAGACTTGTCCGGGAAGCACTGCCAAGTCTACTTCTAATAGGAAATCTCCGAGTTGACAAAGTATCCATCCAGCCACTCCCTTGGTTTGGGTTTCAGTAAAAATTTCGTTCATTGCCACCGCCGATGCGTTATCCAGCTTAACATTATCAGAACTAGCGTAGCACCAATGAGTAAAAGTACTGACAATGCGAGCGCTGTATCTAAGCTACCTTCCATAGTTGTCATGATGGCTAACGGTAATGTTTGAGTTTTTCCCATTAAGTTTCCTGCGAACATTATTGTGGCGCCGAATTCAGATAATGCTCGAGCCCAGGCTAGTATTAACCCTGTCAAAATGGGGGTCCGGGCTAAAGGCAATGTCATGAGCCAAAAAGTTTTCCAAGGAGATTTCCCTAAAGTATGGGAGACCTCTTGATAACTTCTGGGGATTGCCTGAAACCCAAGTTTCGCCGCCCGTATATAAAAAGGAGCCCCAACGAATATTTGAGCGAAAATTACGGCCATTGTAGTGAAAGGGATCGATATACCCAGTTCTGATAATATTTCGCCTAGTAAACCTTGCCTTCCGAACGCCATTAGCATGGCAACTCCAGCGACTACCGGGGGTAACAAGATTGGCAGTTCTACGAGTACATCGATTTGTTTTAAAAACCTTGAATTGTTATGTGCTAAAAGATGGGCGAATGGTGTGCAGATGATGATTATCACTAACATACTCGATCCGCTTGTAATTAGTGATACCTTAATAGCTTGGAGAGCTGTCTGGCTTGTTGCGCTCATGAAAAGGGTTTCCTGTTGTAACCCACGGATCAACAGAGCGGCCATAGGTAATACTATGAAGATTACATAAATAGTGGTAGTTAACCAACCAAGGGTTTGCCATATTCGGAAATCAGGGTTTGATGGATATGGCTTGTTTTCAAATTTATTAGTCAATCTTTTATTCAATCAATAGTGCAGAGTCTGTAGGATCGAACCCATACTTCGATAATGTGGCTCGGGCATGATCAGAATATAGGAACGTCACGAATTGTCGAGCTAAAGAATATTGCCTTGAGTCATTTAGTACAACTACAGGGTATGAAGTTGTCAGATTTATATCTGTTGGAATGGCTATTAATTTCAGATTTTCAACATTTGGTTTTACATCTGTATGATATACCACCCCTGCATCCGCTTCTCCCAACGATACTTTTTGGAGTACGCTCCTAACGTTGGATTCATTGGATATCAGGTTATGCAGGACCTGATCTTTAAATCCTGTCCCGAGACTTTTGGAATCTTCTGCGCGCTCTAGCATATGTCTCGCATATCTACCAGCAGGAACATTATTATTTGCCAGTACTAATTTTATCCCAGGAGTCGCTAGGTCTTCTAGCTTTCGTATAGGCGTGCCAGGTTTTGTGGTAGATTTTTCGTGAGTTATGATACTTAACTTGTTATGAGCGAATGATTTACCTGCGCTTAAAGTGAGGTTAGCGTCTTCTAGATCTTTTGTTTGTTTCCAATCTGCTGAGATAAAAATATCTGCGCGAGCTCCAAGTATTAATTGAGTCCGTATACGTTGACTGCCGTCGAAATTGAACGACAAATCTATGTTGGGATGTAACTTGTTAAATTGCCTCCCAATTTCTGGTAAAACATCGGTTAACGAAGAAGCTGCCATGATTACCAATTGCTCAGTTGGTATTTCATTCTTTCGGTCATGCTCACTTGTCATAACACAGGCGGCGATAGAGATAAATAGGGCAGTGGGAATTATAAATCTAATTAGTCGGTTTATGGTACTAGCTTCCTAGTTTAAAATTAGCGAAACAATAAGTAATTAGTTGGTGTCGGACAGTTAGGTAGATCAATTTATTTTATCATTTAGGATCATAGAGGATCGAGCTATTTTTTACAGGTTTAATTTTGACCTGATATTTGTTGCTGATGTGATAAGCTAACGGCTTCCTTTTAATCCCTTCTTGACGGTGGTATAACAGAGGTGTCTAATTAGAATAGTGGTCTTCTGCAGCTTGCAATAGATTGCACAACCTACATGCACGATTATAAACAAGATATCAGGGAGGCGAGATATGGCTTTGGTTAGGTGTGTTACTGAGATGGGGATGGGTGTTGATGTTCATGGATTGGATTACACTAGTGCGGCGAAAAGGGCCGTATTTGATGCTTTGCATCATAGTAGTTTGGGGTTTCAACGCCTCATAGGCAAGAGTGCGGATGACATGAGGGTGGATGTAACGATTGGTGTTCCAAAACCAGATTTAGTGGATGGTAAGGCAGTACTAGAGACGTTACCCCACGGGACAGGATACATTAAAGTTGTTCAGGGGGGCCTTGAGGAATTGAACGATGGAGGAACTGACGGAACGTTAATTGCGAATGCTATTGTCATGGTTAGTTTTGATGATGGCAATTAATTAGGGCCCAAAATATAGATGCCCCGGTCTCCCGGGACATCTATATCTTTTCGAGGTCTTTTCTTCTAGGAATGGTTTGCTTCAGGGTCCGGCCCACGATTATGAATAGTCTTCGTGCCTTTGGTAAACACGCACCGTCGGATGGTATTTTCTAGATCTGCTGCGGTATATCCACCATCTTTAAACTTGTCAGCGTGAACTGTATTAAGATGTTCTACGACTAATCCGTAGACTTCATCTTCAGATTCCCCAAGTGCAATATACTTACAATTGTCTCCCGGGGTTGCGGTGGCTCCCGACATAAAGTTATTACACCGGGCATACATTTGCGGCATACCAATTTCCTCCTCAACTTGGTCTTACTGGGTCGGGGGTTCGTCTGCCGAGGGTTACTTAGAATCTTCTACTAAGCCATGACCCTGGTAAGCTAATATTACCGCCGGGCGGTACTTTCAGCCGCATTATACCAGTATAGAAACAAGTATGCTATATCTATTTTATTTTGAATGATGTTGATATATGGGATTATGATCCAATATATCAACATCGCCATTTGGAGTTAATCCTCATGAATAGGGGTGCCCCAGCCTCCTCCGCCAGGGGTCCGTATACTCAGTATGTCGCCGGCGGTAACATCCAGAGTTTCCTTTCCGGATAGATGGATTTCTTCGTAGCCCCCTCTGAATAAGACATTTTCTCCGGTCTCTCCGTGGTGTCCTCCATGAAGTCCGGGTGGGCTATGTTTGCGACGTTCTGATAATAATGTAACGCGAGCTGGGGCCAGAAATTCCACGTCGCGTACTATCCCGTCTCCTCCTTTAAATTTGCCATCTCCACCGGATCCTCGTCTTAGACCATAACGTTTGAGCCTCAAAGGGAAAGCAAATTCCAATGCCTCGATGGGTGTGTTCAGAGTGTTTGTCATGTGAGTATGTATCCCTGAAATTCCATCACTATCCGGGCGTGCTCCCATGCCTCCCCCGATTGTTTCGTAGTACACAAAAGGCTTATCGCGATTAAGGTCGTGGCCACCGATTAAGAGGTTATTCATGGTACCTTGGCTGAACGCCGGAATTAAATGGGGTAAGGGTTGAGATAAAGCAGCCAATAGGACATCTGTTATCCGTTGAGATGTTTCTACGTTTCCACCGGCTACTCCTCTCTGTGGTTCAGGGTTTACCAAGGTTCCGAGCGGCGTGATTATATCTATTGGGCGTAAACAACCCTGGTTTGCTGGAGCTTGTTCTCCTACCACACACCTTATAACGTAGAGACATGCAGACACAGTTACTGCTTGTGGAGCGTTGATACATCCTGGGCGTTGTGGTGATGTACCGGTGAAATCTATCTTCATTTGGTCGCCAGTGACCGTTATGGTTACTTGAATGGGAACAGGAGAATCGGTGAAACCATCGTCGTCCATGTAATCTGTGACTTTATAGGATCCGTCTGGTATACCAGTAATAGCTTGGCGAGTAACCCTTTCAGAATAATCCAGCAAAGCGTCCATATGTTCAAGCGTTTCAGAGATTCCGTATTTGTTAGCGAGTTCCTGTAATCGGCGTTCACCTACCCGCATCGAAGCTATTTGAGCTTCCAGATCTCCTTTACGTTCTTCTGGAGTGCGGGAATTCCGACAAATCAATTGAACGATCTCCTGGGTGATACGACCCCTTTTGGCAAGTTTCAAGGGAGGGATTATTAACCCCTCTTGGTACAGTTCCGTCGACAGTGGCAATGAACCAGGAGTCATACCACCTACATCTGCATGGTGGCCGCGATTAGATATAAAGCCTACTAAGATCTGGCTTCCTTGTTCCTTTATGAATACTGGTGCAACCAACGTGATATCTGGAAGATGAGTGCCGCCAAGATAGGGATCATTGAGTATCACGATGTCGCCATTGCGCAAATTTTTGTCGTATACATCCAACGCGGCCCTTACGGATGCTGGCATGGCGCCGAGGTGTACAGGTTGATGCGCTGCTTGAGCTACCATTTGACCGGCTGGGTCAAATAATGCGCACGAGAAATCTCGTCTCTCTTTAATATTTGGAGAATAGGAGGTTCTTTGTAGTGCGACACCCATTTCTTCTGCCACTGAAATAAATAGATTCTTAAAAACTTCCAAACTGATTGCATCTATTGGCAAAACGCACCTCTTAAATGAGCTTAGCTCCTTTCGATTCCCTTACTTTAAAAGGATCCCAATATGTCTCTAGCTGTAGCCAACTTGGTGAATGCTACTAAACTAAAATACTCTTTGCTCATTACATCCATCAAAAAAGGTTTTGACAGTCGATTTATAGCCCCGTTAGGGTCCATCTGAGTTCGGTGGCAATTTAGTGAAGTGATTTTTGTTTCGACGAAATCACTTACATCTAGCGTTGTTGTCACATCTTCATCAGGAGAACCTATGGAATCTATGTCCTGACTAGCGAATGGCGGGTCTATTCCCATGTCTTTCATTTCTTTCCACATACGTTGAAAAACCGTCTTCGGAAAACATACGTAATATAAACAGGAGTTTGATCTGTTGCATGAATTATAAAAAGCCTCTGTGGTATGTGCATTAACTGCTAGATGATCTGGATGGCCATATCCTCCGCTTGGATCATGTGTTAAGACTAGGTTCGGTTTTACCTGGTCTAGTATGTCGGTCAACTTGGCAACTACCTCAGAAGAAGAGGCCATATTCAGCGAATTAGGATGTTGATTGTCGGCTGTCTCAGCCATTCCTGAGTCCCTGTAATTCAAGAACCTAATATCGGATATGCCAGTAACTTGCATTGCGTTACGCAGCTCCTGTTGTCGAACTTGCGCTAACCTCTCGGGGCTAGCTAAACTCGGGTCACTTATTTCTCCCACATCTCCGTTAGTTGCACATACTAGGGTTAAGTGGGCTCCTTTCGCGGCTAACATGGCTAACGTGCCACCACATCCGAACCCTTCGTCATCAGGGTGGGCAAAAACCCCCAATATGGTTAGGTCGGAAAAGCTGAGGTCGCTCGTTGACATAAGGTGTTTTAAAAACCTCTTTAGGGATCTTTTTTATGCTTGAAATGATAACCTCAAGAAATAGTTACGATTAAGTTTCCAAATCCGTCTATTATCCCGGACCATCCCTGAGATAAGACTATGGTCGAGTCCATTTGTAGAAGAAGGGCAGGCCCCTTGATGTAATTTCCTGGTTCCAGTAAAGATCTATGATACATAATAGCTGACTGTGACCCGGTTGAGAATGTGACGTGAGAAAAACCGGCCACCGCTTTAGAAGGGTCAGGGCCGATGGATGGTTTTTCGATTAATTCAGGTTTTTCAACAGGCATTTCGGCTTGAACCCGGAGATTTACGATTTCAATAGGCTGTGATTTGTCGGCATATCCGAATCGTTGCATATGTGCTTTGTAGAAACTGGCAGAAATTGAGCGGGTAAGATCCCCACGACTTGGTCTCTCAGGGTAATTAACGGGCAGTTCAAAAGACTGCCCAAGATACCGAGTATCGACTAGCCTGTGCGTAATTATTTGAGACGAGTTGAATCCTTCTCTATGAAATTGCTCTTTGGCTTGACTCTCCATTCCGTGAAATTCTTCTTCGAGTCTGAGGTGGTTAATATCTTCGCCTCGTAACATTACTGTTCTTGAATAATCTTTGATGACATCGGCTATAGCAACACCTAGAGCTGAGAGGACTCCTGGATGTTCTGGTATCAGGATTCGGGGTATCCCAAGATCTTCTGCTAATTCACACGCATGCATCGGGCCTGCCCCTCCAAAGGGAATTAGAGTAAACTGTCTTGGGTCATGTCCTCTCTCTAATGATATAGATCTAATCGCCCGCTCCATATTCGAATTTACTACCCGAATTATCCCAAGTGCCGCGTTTTCTCTAGTTGTCCCGATTTCCGTAGCTAGATCATCAAGTAATTCAATCGAACGTTGGAGGTCCAACTTTATTTGGCCACCGAGGAAATGATTCGCTTGGAGTCTCCCGAGCACAAGGTTTGCGTCGCTTACTGTAATCTCTGTTCCTTTGCCATAACAGGCAGGCCCTGGATCGGCACCTGCGGATTCGGGCCCGACCACCAGGGCTCCTCCTGAGTCTACGCGAGCTATGGAGCCTCCTCCGGCTCCAACAGTATGAATTTCTATCATCGGAACCCCTATGGGGTATCCTCCTACCTTTGCAGAGGTAGTCTGTTTGATTAGCCCCGGGCATACAGATACATCTGTTGAGGTTCCACCCATATCTAGGGTTATGATGTCGGGATATCCTGCTCGCATTCCAGTGTGGAAAGCGCCGACAACACCCCCTGCCGGTCCGCTTAAGATGGTCCTTACGGGTTGTTCGGAGGCGAGTGTTGTAGTTATGCTTCCCCCGGAAGATTGCATTATACGTAGATTCTTACTCAAAGAAATTTCAAGCCTACCAAGATATTCGGACATTATTGGACCGACGTAAGAGTTAACTACTACTGTACTGGTTCGTTCATATTCTCGAAACTCGGGTAGAATTTGGCTCGATATGGAAGTGAACGGAGGGTTGGGTAATTTGGCCAAAGAATTCACAATCATATTTTCGTGCACTGGATTGAGAAACGAAAAGAGAGTTGATATGGCAACTGACTCGACTTCAGCCTCATCCAAGAGTTTAATCAACGTTTCGATAGATTCAGGAGTCAAATCTTCGATGATAGTTCCAGTATGATCAATCCTTTCAGATACTCCGAATCTTAATTCCCATGGAGCTAATGCAGGAGATCTTTCTATATTAAAGTCATAGAGGTCAGATCGTGCTTGCCTGCCTATCTCTAAAACATCTTCAAATCCCAAAGTTGTAATTAATGCGGTTCTAGATCCTTTGCCTTCTAGGAGTGCATTGGTAGCTACTGTTGAACCGTGTACAAATTGGGCCGATTCGTCCCAACCGGTTTGCTCAGGAGCCAATTCTTTTAATAGCTCCGATAGCCCTTGCATCACGCCTATCGAGGGATCTAGAGTGGAGGACAACTTGTGAATCTCAAGGTGTCCATCCGTTATCACTGCGATATCGGTGAAAGTTCCGCCTACATCTATACCGAAGATCCGTTTCGGCATTTTCTCTTTAAACCTCCGTGAGATGGCTATGATTTATAACCTAGTTGTTTTCTGTATATTGAATGCCAATTGCATGAAATTGGGTTAGCTTCTAATTTTTTTGGGAACCAAAATAGGTGTTAGGATTGGAGGGAGATCCGTAAACGCTTGTTGATACGTCCCTTACTTTCATGGCCTACTATACTTATTTCACCTACTTCTAGAGTATTGGCAACGTGTGTTCCCCCGTCAGCTTGCAGGTCTAGCCCTGATATGTCTATTGTTCTGATTTCTGTGATATCCGACGGTAATAAGTTGATTTTGGTCCGTATCAGGTCAGGTTCCAATTCTGCCTCGTCTCTACTCAAAAATCCGACGTTAATGGATCTTCCCGCTTTAACTTCTTGGTTTACTTTCTCGTATATCTCATTTGAAAATGAGGAGCTAATATGTTCCAGTTCAAAATCCATGCGGGCAGTCCCTGGTTGCATATCACCTCCGGTAACTTTCGCTCCAAAGTCCCTCCAAACTATCCCTGACAGGATGTGGAGTGCGGTATGTGTACGCATTAAACGATATCTGCGATCCCAATCTAATAGACCGTGAACGTTGCTGCCGATAGCAGGTTGGTCCCCTTCAATAAAATGGATCACTTTACTGTCTTTCCTACTAACACGGTTTACTTGATATCGGGTTTCATTAGTTGACAAAATCCCTTGGTCATAAGGTTGCCCTCCTCCGCCAATGTAAAAAGCCGTTCGATCCAACACCACACCCCCTTCAACACATTCTAGGACATTGGCGGCAAATTCTTTTATGTAGCTATCTTTAAGGAAAAGTAATTCTGTCACTTAGCCCTCTTAAATTCAATTGTATTTCGCTTGCAAGGCACTGCCGTTCAGAAGCTTGGTAATTATAATAAATGGGAAGCCGTTTATAATCTAGAGCGGCCTAGAGATTACATCTGGTTGTTTTTGGTCTGACACGGTGTAATAATGATATTCTAACTCCATCTTTCAACTTTATACCGATATGCACGGGAACGGCTACGGTTGCTCTCCGTTAAAGACAGTAGCGAGTAGTAAATGAAGCTTACATGCACTCAAGAAAATTTTAGTCACGGTCTAGGGATAGTGAACAGGGCAGTGGCCAATAGATCTACACTCCCCATCACTCAGAATGTACTCTTGACTACCGATAAATCTAGGTTAAAGCTTTCTGCTACCAACTTAGAAATAGGGATAACAACGTGGATCGGTGGAGATGTCGATGATGAGGGAGCCATCACCGTACCTGCTCGTTTATTGTCTGAATTTGTAAACTCTCTTCCTAGTGGAAATATAAGTTTAGAATTAATGCCTGGTACTGGAGTCCTAGAGCTCAAATGTGGTAATGCAGAGGCTCGGATAAATGGAGCAGATGCTGACGAATTTCCTCCTATACCTGCTGTCGATGAGGGAGTCGGTGCTCGCATAGAGCAAGGGATATTAAAACGAGCGATAGCTCGTGTGGCGTTTGCTGCCGCGACAGAAGAATCTCGCCCGGTGTTAACCGGAGTGGAAGTGCGTCTCAGTGCAGCTAACTTCACCGTCGCGGCGGCAGATGGGTTCCGATTGGCGGTTCAGCATGGCTCGTTAATGGAGCAAGTCGATCAGGATGTAGAAGTAATCATCCCAGCGCGGACGTTAAACGAGTTAGGAAGGTTACTAGGAAACCAGACTGATTCAGTTGAGATATTAATGACGCCCAGCAAAGGTCAAATATTATTTCGATTACCGGATATAGAATTGGTTTCACAATTACTTCAAGGAACATTCCCGAACTATGACCAGTTAATACCTCAAGGATATCAGACCAGAGCCATATTCGATCTTTCGGAGTTTTTGAGGGCCACCAGAAGTGCCGCTATCTTCGCTCGAGACGGAAGTAATATCATAAGAGTAGAGGTAATTCCTGAGGATAATGGTTCACCTGGCGGTAAAGCTCTGATCTCTGCTAAATCCGAAGACGTCGGCGATAACAACGACCAAATCAATGTTGAAAGTATTGAGGGAGACGAAAGTAAAATCGCTTTTAACAGTAGGTATCTCCAAGAAGTTTTGGCGGTTTTTGAGAGGGGGCAAATAGCTTTAGAAACTACAACTCCATCAAGTCCCGGAGTGTTCCGCCCAGTGGGCTCTGAGGATTACGTACATGTAGTTATGCCCATGTTTGTGCAGTGGTGATTATCTGCCAGACGATCCTAACTACCTTCTAAATACAATGGGATGTCCCACGTCAAAGCAATCACTGATTTCACCATGCGCTGTTTGTTGGAGTCTTTTAGTTTTATATTACAATAGTGCCTAGAATAGGGACAATTGGGGTTTTGTAGAATTTCGCAGGCTTAGGTTCGGAATATTGGCAGAGAAGGTTGTAGTGGTAGTGAAAACCTTGAAGAGGAGATCATATTATGCCTAGAGTAACTATCAATTTAGAAGACCCATCTGGTCAATCTGTGATAAAAGGACGATGGAAATTCGCCACAGGATACATACCTGGGCAGCCTAACGAAGGTTTGATAGCTCAAGGAGAAGGCAGCCCTGCAAGGATGCCTGACTACGACGATTCTGGTTGGGAATACTGTGGCGAGTTACCCGCTAGGATTTCGCACGGATTTAGTTTTGTATGGTACAGAATTAATATTACTTTCCCTGATACGATTGGGGGCAGGAACACTCAGGGTGTAAGGGCCCAATTTGAAACATGTGTGGATGATTACGGCGAAATCTGGATCGATGGAGAATGCAGCAGGGAGCGTGGTGTAATCCAGGGATTTAATGTCCCGCAGAGGGTTCAGATCACAGATAATGCAGTGCCAGGTGAAGAACATTGTATCGCAGTTTTAGCAGCTAATGGTCCGCTAGCAGCTCCCGGCGGCGCTATCCATATGCGTTATGCCAATATAGCATTTGAATGGACTCCTTAGAAGCGGCCCCTAAACCCAATACTGGCATTTAGTCGGCAAGGACTATCACGGCTTGTATGACTGGAGTTAGGTCTTGATGAGTGTGTCCTTTGCCGGAGGTGTCCTCCATTAATCTGGCATCTCCGGGACGAAAAATTTGTGAGCCCCCATCGCTTACTCCGATTTTTACTTCTCCATTCAAATGTATGATGAGGCGCCTTTCAGGAAGTGGGTGAAAATCCATAGATCTTAGATCCTGAAATTTGTGTATTCCGGCTTCAGAAATGTTCATGAATGATCTTACTGTCGGGTGTTCTCCTAAATCCAATTCTTCAATATGACTTTCACCTTCGGAATCAGCAAATACCCGGTATATACTCATATAGCTATCCTCTGCAATATTTGAAGCGTCTGGATCTTCTAGTTAGATTCACGCGATGCAATGTCTTCGGCCTGCGTGGTAAGTATTGCTATGTTTTCAGCCAATGTAGTGGCTTGGGTTTCCAGTTTTTTAATCTGGTCTGCTAGCCCAGACATTTTTTCGGTCATTGAGGACATTTCTTGGGATGCCAGTTGTTTGGATTTTTCACGAACCGTAGCTTCTCGTTGTGCTAGATCTTTCCTGGCTTGCTCTATGTCGGCCCTGGATTGCCGCATACGATCTTGGAACTCTTGCCGAATACGACCTTGCTCCATCCTGTCATGTTCTTCGCGTATTCGGCTCTCATCTCGGTGTCTTTCCATTTCTGACTTTTGCATTTCTCTACGCACGTCGCGTTCATGCATCCGATTTCGCTCTTGGCGATCTAACTCAAGTCCTTTATCTGGCCGGTCTTGATCTCCGCATCCTACTAATCCCATAGAAATGGCCATAATGAGCACAAAAGGCAAAAGGGATATTTTCATAAAATAGTCTCCCAGATCTTCGTAGGTCGTAGATCCACAGTTGTCCTAATGTACCACGTTCAAGTGCCAGAATGGAAATATTCCATGAGTTATCAACGTATAAGATTAACGTTGTAACCGTACGAACATAGCCAAGTCGGCATGCGGCATGTTTCCCAACTAAAGTTTCAGTATAATATCAAGATATATGTACGAGGTGTAAGGATAAAATAGGGAGATCAATGTTAATTGTAGACGGTCAAGTCCATATTTAGGGTGAGGGGAGTCCGCTGGTACACCACCGGCAAGTATCTTCGTATTCTATGGGCGAATTATTAAATGAGATGGATGGGGTGGTGTTGATACCACGATAATACATCCTCCTGGCTGGGATGTTGATTCTGAAGCCTATATTCCATAGTTGGGTGAGACTACCGACATGAACTTCACCACAAATACTCTAGAACTTGCAGGTATTATGGGGCTGTCTGCAAAGGAGATATTTGAGTTGGAATCTGAAGAATTGGGTCCTACTGTTAGGAGTGGTCGGGGATGGGTTAGTTCATGGGAGGAACTAAAGAAGATACTTGATGAAGGAGAATTGTTAACATTCAAAGAGTATTTAAAATCCACCAGGAAATGCAGATAAATGATGGAAAATGGTGCTGATAATTTCGCCCATAGATTTTCTCCGGTTACATATTTGCCGTCTTAGAAATTAGCAATAACATGTGTTAGTTCAATCTGGGTGAAAACTTAACGGGAACGGAGGTTATAAATGCGTTTAGAGGGTAAAGTTGCTCTTATAAGTGGAGGTGCGAGAGGTCAGGGCGCCGCTGAGGCTAGGTTATTTGTTAAGGAAGGGGCTCAGGTAGTTATCGGTGATATATTGGACGTTGAAGGGAAAAAATTAGAGGCTGAAATTTCCGAAACAGGTGGCGATTGCTTTTATGTTCATCTTGATGTTACTTCTGAGGAGGATTGGCGAAAGGCCATTGACCGTGCGGTTACACAATGTGGGAAACTGGATATTCTCGTCAATAACGCTGGCATATTTGTACCTGCGGGCCTTGAGGAAACCGATGAAGACCTATGGGACAGGACTATGGATATCAATGCTAAAGGAGTTTTTCTGGGCACCAAATTTGCAATACCCGAGATGCGAAAAGCCGGATCAGGTTCGATTATTAATATATCCTCCACGGCGGGATTACGAGGGTCTTTAAGCACGGCGGCTTATTCGGCCTCTAAAGGTGCCGTTCGGTTACTGACAAAATCCACAGCTATCCAATACGCTCAAGATAATATTAGAGCCAACTCTGTTCACCCCGGCATTATAGAGACCGATATGACGTTGCCGACGCTCCTAGTTGATGAAGAAAGCCGCCAAAAAAGGATTTCAAGGACCCCGTTGGGTAGAGTTGGAATTCCAGATGATGTGGCTTATGGTGTTCTCTTTTTGGCCTCTGACGAGGCGTCTTTCGTAACTGGTAGCGAATTAGTTATTGATGGGGGTAGGACCGCACAGTAACTATAGAGAGTGAGAATGTTGCGCTGGGACAAGTTTTATAGATGATCTAATTGCTTATGGTCTTCCATTCGCCAGGCTGTAAGCCCTCTAGTGTGTATAAACCGACCCTCTTCCTTATTAATTTCAGTATCCCGTAGCCACTATATTCAGCCATTCTTCGCAATTGTCGGTTCCACCCTTGATGTACAACTACACTCATCCGGTTTTGAGAAATCTGATTCAAGGAGTCGACTTTAGCCAACCCTTCGGTCAACGGTATTCCGTGTTTGAATGATTCTAGCAGATTGGAAGTTATGGATTTGTTCAGAGTGATCACATATTCTTTCTCTTTCTCGAATCTAGGGTGGGAGAATTCGTGTATAAAATGGCCGTCGTTACTCAGCAACAATAAACCTTCGCTTTCATAGTCCAATCTGCCCACTGGTTTCAGGGTTTTTAATTCAACCGGTAGGAGGTCCATAACGGTCCTTCGGGCATATTGATCAGATCGAGTTGTAACATACGCTGAGGGTTTATACAAACTTATACGGATTATTTTCTGAGCTATTTTAGATGGTACATATCCATCGATCGTGACCTCATTATCTATTGTTTCGCTATCCACTATGTCCTGCCCGACTTTAGCAAGCAATCCATTAATCGTAACCTTGCCTTCGAGGATTAGTCTGTCGCCCTCGCGTCTAGATATACCGAAACGTTGTGCTAAATATACGTTAATTCTCATGTTGGCTCGGTGTCATAGTTAAATTTTGTATTGGGCTTAGTTTGATATAAGTGGAACAATTTCACCTTGGTGAAACAAATATACGTTAGACCACCTTGAATAGGTTAGGTGTGTATTTAAAACTCTTCCGGAAACAGTTCTTATGTTGAAGAGCAACCTAGGGATAGATGTTATTGGGCATGTTGTTGTAGGTCTGCGGATTAGTTTTAGGCCTAGAAGAGCATATTCTTTATTTTCCTTTCGGAGAATACGCTCTTCTAGGCTCATACAGTGGATATCGGTGATTTCAGGGCACCATTATTTATTTGATTCCTCGGTTGTCACAGGGTCACCTGTCGATGGGTCTACTTCGAACGGCCCTGGTAGGTCTAATTCCTTGGCAATCTCCCGCACTGCAGGTATGACTTCCTCTCCCATTAAGCGCAGGCTGCGCATCGCGTCATCATGAGTCATTGCACCGTCACCATCCCAGAAGAAAATGCTACCTGGCCTTATAGTTTCTAGCACGTGACGGATTTTAGGAATAACAGTTTTAGGAGTGCCGCAAATGATTGTGTGGTCTTCTATCTGTTGTTCGTATGGCCTCCCCAAAACCCCTGCGGCACCACCTCCACCTCCACGAGCGGCTGTTGCAACCGCTTGAGTGGGAAGGACCCTCCGGCGGGAAGTCAAGCCTGGTAGGTTGACTAATGCCGGGTTTACGGTGCCTTCGTTGCCCGCTAAGAAAGGATTGCTGGGTCCTTGCACGTACTTACGTCCAGCCTCTTCAGCCAATTCTTCTGTTTCATCGACGTGGACTTTCCATAGATAACCCAAGTTTTGAGGCCCAGATGTATATCCTTCTTCCTTAGCTGTATCGTGGTAGAGCTGAAACGCTTGCCTAGTCGGTTCCATTTCGGTGGCAAGCATAATATATGGTATACGTTTCTGGGCAGCCCAAGTTAAAGAATCCCTGCTGACTACCCCAGGTAGCCAGATAGGCGGATGGGGTTTTTGATATGGTTTAACCCAAGGGTTAACGTGCCGATAATGAAAATGCTTGCCTTCCCAACGAAATGGGCCAGGATCGGTCCATGCTTTAATAATTAATTCGTGGGCTTCTTGAAACCGTTCCCAGTTATAGTGGGGTTCAATATTGTGAGCCACGCTTTCTCTTCCGGTTCCCCTGACCCAACCCGAGACTAGTCTGCCTCTTGAGATAAGGTCTATCATGGAGAGTTGCTCTACTAACCACAATGGGTCATCCCATATGGGCAATATGTTTCCAAGAAGGACAATCTTGGCTCTCTGGGTGATTCTTGCGAGGATGGAGGCTTCCACGTTCATGGCTCCACCCATACAAAACGGCGTTCCGTGATGCTCATTTAGCATCAGCCCGTCAAACCCCATCTCTTCAGCATAGATTTTTTCGTCTAGGTAACGGTTATAAAGATCTGCGGCCAAGTAAGAATCGTAGATTCCATTACTGACCATTAAATCCATGATCGGTTTGCCAGTGGCGCCAAAATAACCGGATT
Organism: uncultured Chloroflexota bacterium; assembly: GCA_913052545.1. Next base: position 357 of record CAJXEF010000015.1, on the reverse strand, counting down.
TCTGGTCTTGGTACGGTCTCTCTGTGAAATAGCCAATGAACATGTGGCGTACCTCCTAGTTATTACTCACTTAGGTGTAATAAATGCACGTGGGTTAAGTATTGACTTTATGCATGTCATATATGCAGTATCTGTCTCCAGAGTTTTGGACTGACCATATGAATTATAGCACTGTAGGTTCATCGTCCGTTTAACCAAGATGATCGAGGGAATTATTTTTTACAAATTGGGAGACAACTTCTACGAATTCCTGAGTTTTTTCAACTTCGGGTCTGTGTCCACATTGTTCTATGATATGCAGGTGAGATCCAGCTATGGATTGTTGGTAGGCGTCTCCAGCACTTAGAGGTACTATAG
>CAJXEF010000014.1 GCA_913052545.1 uncultured Chloroflexota bacterium | reverse complement strand
AGATTGGAGGATCATCAGCAATTTTAGACCGATCACCCTCGCTTATAGCAGAAGATGCTGGCATATGAGGCATTTGGATTGGTCTAAGAAAGGCCAAATAATTTCCAGATGGGGAGAATTTTGAATTTGTATCATTTGGTCCTTGTGTAAACTGGGATTCTGATTCATCGGATAGGTCTTTCATGATAATTTGAGACATGCTGCTGAGTTGGTCATGGTCTATCCAACTCAATGTGTACGTTAATTGTGATGCATCAGGTGAAACAGATGGTTCCCCAACACTCTTTAAGCCCCTTATTATTTCGTGAGATAAACGCTTACCTATATTCTCGTCAGACATTCAGATGTCTCCTTAGCGTGAAAATTGAGATGCTGGCTGCAAATATTGATTTTCAGGATAGTCGTGTTTGACGACTGGCAATAATCTTACCGACATTCTTGTCTAATCTAGGCGATTTAATTAGGATGGCACTAACCTTAAATGTTTGACATACTACTGTTAGAGACACATAGATAAAGACAAGACATAACATAATTTGAGAGAGTGATAACCTATTGTCAATGGACGAAAAAGGTTTGTCTACTCAGTCATAACATGATGTGGCAGCGGGAAGTTAAAAATCTGGCTGGAGGTATTATGGATAACGGATTAGATAGCTATGTTAATAATCTGACAAGAGTTTTGAAAGACATGGGATCCGTTGTAATTGCTTTTTCCGGTGGGATAGACAGTGCTCTCTTGACTGTAATGGCTCACGAAATTTTGGGTGATAATACTTTGGCTGTAACTGCATGGTCCCCTGCTCTCGCGGCTAGAGAATTGGATGACGCTAAATTCTTAGCTGAGAAGTTTGGATTTCCACATCGTGTCATTAAAACATTTGAGATGGAAAAAGAAGGATATGTCTCAAACACACCAGACCGATGTTATTTTTGTAAAACTGAGCTATATGACCAATTGGTCTCCTTGGCCGAATCTGAAGGTTACGCCTATGTGGCTAACGGAGCGAATGTTGACGACCAAGGTGATTACAGGCCCGGTATGAGGGCGGCAAAAGAACATCTTGTAAGAAGTCCGATGGTAGAAGCAGGTCTAAGTAAAGATGAGGTCAGGGGGATTGCCAGAGAGTTAAATATACCGATATGGGATAAACCGGCACAACCTTGTTTGTCGTCTCGCATTCCATATGGGATTCAGGTTACCCCCGATACGTTATCAAAAATAGAACGTGCAGAGGAATATCTTCGTAGTTTAGGATTGAGGGAGGTACGGGCTCGACACCATGATAATCTGTGTCGTATTGAAGTTGGTGACGGTGAAATAGATCAAGCTTTTGCTCATAGAAGAGAAATAGTTGAACACTTGAAAAGTATAGGTTATCTATGGGTATCACTCGATCTATCCGGATTGAGATCTGGAAGTTTGAACGATGGATTAAACCTAATATCAGGTATTCGTAAATAGATAAGGCAGATTGAATTCTATGGTAGTTGTGTATATCCAATCGATCGGTGGGGCAAGTGGGGATATGCTTTTGGGAGCATTAGTAGATTCTGGATTTCCTCCTGATATCCTTAGGAAAGAACTCCGTAAGTTAAATGTAGATGGGTATGACTTATCTATAACCGAAGAAACACGCTGCGAGGTCAGAGGTATCAAAGTGACCGTCAAGATACAGGAAGAGCGGAGAAGGTCTCCTCAAGAACTTTACGAAATAGTTGAGAACAGCTCGCTTTCTTCTGAAATCAAAAGTCGATCTAATGAGGTACTCTCAGCTCTCTTTACAGCTGAGTCGGTGGTCCACGGGCAGACAATAGATACACTTCAATTGGAAGAAATAGGAACTTTGGATACTCTGGTGGATGTAATAGGGGTAGTTTCGGGTTTGGCTTATTTCAACGTAAACCATGTATATGCTTCACCGTTAGTTTTGGGGTCTTCTAGGCCACCTCAGCGGTATGATGGTTACTCGGTTCCTGCCCCAGCTACTCTGGAATTAGTAGCTGCAGCTGAAGCCCCTATAGTCGCCGATCTGCCAATTCATGAAGGAGCTGGAGAATTGACTACTCCTACAGGAGCCGCTCTAATTACGAAATTAGCGGAGTTTCGCCGACCACCAATGTCTCTAAAAAAAATAGGAGTAGGTTTAGGAGCTAAAGATCCCGGCGGGTTTCCAAATGCATTGAGGCTCTGGATCGGGGATGCAAATAAATTAGAAGTATCAGATTCGAAAGATACTGTTGTTTTACTCGAAACAAATTTGGACGATATCACCGGTATGGTTCTGGGTTACGTGCAAGAGCAGTTATTTAGTATCGGCGCTCTTGATGTTTGGTACACGCAAATTCAAATGAAAAAGAATAGACCTGGGATTTTGTTATCGGTATTGGTCCCTATAGAATTAGAATTTAGAGCCTGTGAATTAATCTTGAGAGAAACGACTACGTTAGGGATTAGAACCAGAATTGCAGACAGGTATGTGGCGGAGCGATCTATAGCGTCGATCTCTACTGAATTTGGGAATGTTGGTATCAAGCTAAAATTTTTATCTGGAATACCGATGTCAGCCGCTCCGGAATTCGAAGATTGTCGAAGAATTGCTATTGAACAAGGACTCTCGTTTCAAGATATTTATACTAGAGCTTTATTACAGGCTAGGCAGGAATTATTGAATTAAATGTCTCAGTTGTGGTGGCAACCGGGTTGATAATTGTCGATACACTGCCGCCTTATACGGACCCTAGAGTGAGCGACAGAGTCGGTTGATCTTTATCTCTAGAAGATAATAGCGTTTTCGGAATTTACCAGGAGGTGGATCATCGACGAGTCCAGTTTGCGTGAGTTATTACAGAGGTATAAAACCGGTGATCTTGACTTAGGTGAGATTGTATCGTCACTGCGTATGATGCCGTATCAAGATTTAGGATTCGCTAAGGTTGATCACCATAGGCCTTTACGCACTGGGTTCCCTGAAGTGGTGTTCGGGAAAGGGAAAACGCCTCTTCAGGTGAAAGGAATAGTAGCCAGTTTGTTGGGTAATGGGCACCCCGTATTGGTTACTAAAACAAATTTAGAAACGTTTGATCTCGTGGCGAAAGAAACACCAGATGCTGAATTCCATCCTGCAGCTCAAATGATTACCATTTCCGGTCCCATACACCAGGAGGTCAAAGGGATTCTTCTAGTAACTGCCGGTACAGCGGATTTACCTGTTGCGGAGGAAGCCCGAATAACTGCTGAATTAATGGGCGGTAGGGTCGCTCAAATTAATGATATTGGCATTGCGGGATTACATAGATTGATTGACGTTTTACCGGATCTTAGGAAGGCTAAGGTAATAATATTAGTTGCAGGAATGGAGGCTGCTCTCGCTGGTGCAGTAGCTGGGTTGGTCTCGGTTCCTGTAATTGCTGTGCCTACCAGTGTTGGTTATGGTTCAAGCTTTGAAGGATTAGCTGCTTTGCTAGGAATGTTGAATAGTTGTGCACCGGGGATTTCGGTGGTCAATATCGACAATGGCTTTGGAGCAGGGTATTTGGCGGTCCAGATGTTGAGAACATTAGGGTAATTTTGCCTTTCTTGAGTGTGTAACTAAATCGCAACTAGGATCCATTGTGGTTAAGAGTTTGTTAAATGTTTTCTAAAAAAGTCTAAGGTCCTAGACCAGGATAGATTAGCTGCTTCAGCTTGGTAATTGTCAAATGTATGGTCCATGAACCGATGATTCGCATCAGGATATTCAAAGAACTGATGAGGTTTGTCGAGTCGGGTCAATTCCTCATCCAAAATTTTCATATCCCCTATAGATGGGTTAGGGTCGATTGATCCAAAATGGAACATCATCGGACAATTAAGTTGGAAGCTCAATTCAAAAGGACTGTTATCGGTATCCCCCCAACTGTCGAAAATAAAGCCTCCGTAAAACGGAACCGCTGCCTTGAAGTGAGGGTTAGATACCGCAGCTAACCATGTCACTCTACCACCCATGCAAAATCCGGTGATTCCAATTTTACTGTTGTCTACAAGGGGATCCTGTTGTAAGTATTGGACTGTAGCATTGATGTCTCTTACAATTTCATGATCTACCAATAATTGTCGTCTGGTTTTACCTGTGGACTGTTCTTTTTGAGGAGTGGTTCTATGATATAGATCAGGAGCTAAAGCAATATATCCTTCCTCCGATAGCCGGTCTACGATATTTTGGATAAATTCGTCCACTCCACCGGCGGCTTGGGCAACTATGATAGCAGGGAATTGTCCATCCTCTTGGGGTCTCGAGGTTGGAGACCCGGAATATATGTTCATATTATTTTCGTCAACAGATGTCTGTATCCAACTCGAATCCATGTTGGGTCTCCTGCTATCGATTAAAAAGTCAATTCACAATTAACAGAATAGGATTCTAACAGAACTTCGAAATCTGTGGATGAGAGTCGTAGGACGTCCATTTAAGGTAATGCTGAAATTTTCAGAGATTAAAAAGGGTATGCTTTTTACGATTATGTTTTCTCTACTATTTAATACGGTGTTGTGAGACACTTAATTATATGAATCGTTATTGCATGGCGTTGGGGTCCATTTTAGGTTTGTCGAGTGTAGTGATTGGCGCAGGCGGGGTACATGCTTTAGGCGATGCGCTAGATCCTGAATCGTTAAATACGTTTCAAACCGCTGTAAGGTTTCAGATGTACCATGCGATAGTGTTACTGTTTTTAGGGCTATTGCATTACAAAAAACAATCTATGTCTTTAACTTTGTCATTTTTGTGTTTTATATTTGGTATTAGTCTATTCTCCGGAAGCCTATACGCGCTGGCTCTAACAGGGATTGGTGCTCTAGGAATGATAGCCCCCATAGGAGGTGTAGGTTTGATCTTAGGGTGGGTATGTTTATTAGTTGGAACTTTAAGGGTTGGCAAGGTTCGTAGACCGTCGATTGAATAGCGAAATTTTATTAAAACCCTAGGAGGCTAATTTGCTGATAGTAGATTCTCAAGTACATATTTGGTCAACTGGCTTACCCACTAATCCCGCTCACAGACAAATTACATCGTTCACCGTGGATGATCTATTTAAAGAGATGGATGAAGCCGGAGTAGATGCGGCTGTGATACATCCCCCTGCATGGGATCCAAATTCTAATCAAATAGCGTTGGAGGCTGCAGCACAATACCCGGAACGCCTATCTATATTGGGTAACTTCCCCTTGGATCAAGAGGAGAGCCGTTCATTAGTAGATAGTTGGAAGGAGAAACCCGGCATGTTGGGATTGCGCTTTGCCTTAAACCAGCCCCATCAGCAGAATTGGCCGATTGATGGGACTATGGATTGGTTATGGCCAGCCGCAGAAGCAGCCGCGATCCCCGTAGGATTAGCCGCAGCTAATTTTATGCCACTTGTCGGGCAGGTGGCCGAACGTCATCCTAATCTAAAACTCATAGTTGACCATATGGGGAGAGCAGGCGGTTTGACTGACGATCCAGCCTGGGAAACATTGCCGCAACTTTTAGATCTAGCCAAATTCCCTAATGTTGCCGTAAAAGCGAGTGGTGCGCCTAGCTATTCAAGTGCTGTTTATCCTTTTGCAAATATCCATGACCATTTACATGAGATTTATGATGCTTTTGGTCCTGACCGTATGTTTTGGGGAACGGATATTACTAGGATGCCGTGCTCATGGAAAGAATGTATAACGCTTTTTACCGAGGAGTTGCAGTGGTTGTCAGATGCAGATAAAGATTTGATAATGGGCCGGGCTCTTTGCAATTGGATCGGTTGGAAACTATGATCCGGGGAAAATCGATAAGAATCATTTTATGTTCTAGTATATTTATGGATTGGTTTTCATATGGAAGTTCAGATTACATGGCTAGCTCTTAATACAGATAATTCTTCCAGCGATATCCCAAGTTTATCGCCAAAGATTTCTATGTTGTGTTGTCCTAGTGTGGGGGCTGCCAATTTATTCTCCATGGTGTTGACACCGTCTATCAGAAACCCAGATCCAGGATATTTGAGACGGTGAGCTGTGCCATGTTCTATTTCGACAAAGTATCCGCGTTCTTCTAAGTGAGGGGATTCCACTACTTGTTTTGGGCTTTGTACCAATCCAATTACCAATCCGCGATCCATGGTTTCCTGCATGAGCTCCAGATTGTTCCATTGCGCTAGTTTAGGAGCTACAAGTTTGTGCAATTCCTCCCAGTTCTCTAACCGGGATTGCCGAGTTGCGAACTTTGGGTCGGTTAATCCAGGTTCCTCCAGAAAATCAGCCCACGCCTCCATGGGCCTTCCGCCAGTACCTGCGGTTGTTAGGGTGACTTCTCCATCTTTGGTTGGTAAATGCATGCCGTCCATGACGTTCCCATCACTTCCTCCCCGATGGGGACTTCTTCCAGTGAATGTATACGGGTGGATCAATCCTGAAGGTGTACTTACGGCTGCTTCTTGTTGGGATATATCTATGTGTAGGCCGGTCCCCGTTTCTTCTCTCTTAAAAAGTGCTGCCATTATGGCTATGGCGCCATTCCTTGCGGCTGTGAGCTCCATCTGTTGGAGGGTTGTTCCCATAGGTGGCTTATCAGCTGATCCAGTAACTGCGTGGAGGAATCCGCCGGTAGCCTGGGCCACCAGATCATTTCCGTTATAAGACGATTTGGGTCCATATTGCCCAAAATAAGTTAATGAGGCTAATATCAATTTGGGGTTGGTAGCGGCCAACTTTACATATCCTAGATCTAATTTATCTAATGTACCTGGAGAGTAGCTTTCGATCAGGACGTCGGCAGATTGTATTAGGCTAAGCAAAAGCTTTTTGCCTTCTAATTGGCTTATGTCTAACGTAACTCCTTTTTTGTTGGTGTTGAATGCTAAAAATGTGGTGCTGCCATCAAAGTCAGGTGTGCCGTTCACAAAAGGGGGTTCGTGTCTTGCCGGATCTCCCCAGCCAGGCGGCTCTATCTTTAGAGTATCGGCTCCTTGATCGGCCAAAATTTTTGCACAGAATGATCCTGAGGCTTCGTGAGTTAGTTCTACTACTTGAATATCTCTTAATATGCCTGTCATGTTACTCCGTAGGATATATCCCGAGGTAGGCTCATTTCTTATTCTTCGTCCTCGTATTGTTCTTTCAAGGCTTCTACAACTGCCGGGTCGGCGAGTGTGGTTGTGTCGCCAAGAGCTCGTCCTTCGGCGACGTCTCGGAGTAATCGACGCATTATCTTGCCACTTCTTGTTTTAGGCAGCTCTGCGGCAAAAAAGATGTCGTCGGGACGTGCCATCGGTCCAATCTTGGTAGCAACGTGTTGTTTTAATTCGGCTATCAAGGCGTCTGAGCCGGTCACCTGGTTTTTGATGGTTACGAATGCTACGATGGCTTGACCTTTAATATCGTGTGTACGGCCTATACAGGCTGCTTCAGCGACATTCGTATTGTCGACTAATGCGCTTTCCACTTCCATAGTGCTAATCCTGTGGGCAGAGACGTTTATCACGTCATCTACCCTGCCCAGTAGCCAGTAATAACCCTCTTCATCAATCTTGGCTCCATCTCCAGTGAAATATATGTCTGGATATTTCGACCAATATTGATCAACGAACCTTTCCGGATCACCGTATATGGTTCTCAACATAGAGGGCCAAGGTTTTTTTAGGACGAGATATCCTCCGCCTCCAGGCCCTACGGAATTACCTGCTTCATCTACAACGTCAACCTCTATTCCTGGGAATGGGTGAGTAGCAGAACCTGGTTTTAAAGTGGTAATGCCAGGTAATGCGGTAATGAGAACACTGCCGGTTTCCGTCTGCCACCAGGTATCTACCACGGGACAGCGACCTCCACCGATATGGGTCCAGTACCAGACCCATGCTTCGGGGTTTATAGGTTCTCCGACGGTTCCGAGGAGTCTTAAACTAGACATATCTCTACGGTTCGGATATTCCTCACCCCAGCGCATGAAGGTACGTATAGCAGTTGGAGCAGTGTAAAGGATTGTGACACCGTATTTCTCAACTATAGCCCAGAACCGGTCCAAATCCGGGTAATCGGGAGACCCTTCATACATTACTGAAGTAGCCCCATTGGCTAGAGGACCATAAACTATGTAACTGTGTCCGGTGACCCAGCCGATATCGGCAGTACACCAATAGACATCTTCTTCTTTGAGATCAAATACCCATTTAGCAGTTGCATAGGTCCCTACTAGGTAGCCTCCACTGGTATGGACTATTCCTTTGGGTTTTCCGGTAGTTCCGCTCGTATAAAGCATGTACAGCATGTCCTCGCTGTCCATGGGTTCGGGATCACATATGATGGGTTGATTAGCCATGATATCGTGCCACCATATATCCCTGCCATCTATCATTTTGTCATCTGCGTGTTCGGTTCTCCGGACTACTATTACTTTTTCAACAGGGGTATTGCCAGATAACGAGTCATCGACATTTTGCTTGAGAGGGATGATGTTGCCTCTTCGGTAACCCCCATCGGCTGTAATCAATATCTTCGATTGAGAGTCGTCTATCCTGTCTCTGAGTGACTCCGCGCTAAACCCACCAAATACTACGCTATGAGGTGCACCAAGGCGCGCACAAGCTAGCATTGCGATAGGTAGTTCTGGAATCATAGGGAGATACAGAGTTACTCTATCGCCCTTCTTTACTCCAAGTGACTTTAACGCGTTAGCGAATTGGCAAACTTCTCTGTGGAGATCTTTATAGGTGTAGACTTTACGATCTCCAGGTTCTCCTTCCCAGATGAAGGCGGCTTTGTTCCTTCTTGCTGAAGTTAAATGCCGGTCGATACAGTTATATGAGACATTTAGTTTGCCACCCAAAAACCATTTGGCATGGGGTGGTTTCCAATCCAGTACTTGATCCCATTCTTGGAACCAGTCTAGCTCTCGAGCAAAACCTTCCCAAAAGGCCTCGGGATCACTGTTTGCTTTGTCGTAGATCGTAGGATCCTGTATATTTGCTTGTCTTTTAAACTCTTCTGGGGGAGGAAAAGATCGATCTTCTTGCAAAAGAGCTTCAATATTTCCCGAGTTCTCAACCATATCCTCACCTCTTTTTGTTGTTCACACATTGGTACTAAATTCGAACGAATGGCCCTGATATCCTACCATTTCACTTTTTAACACAACGAGCAAGAGTTTGTAAAACTTTCATCACATTATATATTGTCATATATGTTCGTAGCTTAGTGTGTCTCCCGTTTGTAGGGGATCACAATGCTGCAGAATCTTTTAAAAAGAATTAGTAGTCATTAAAGTTGACTGTTAACCTGCTAGCTGTTTAAATTCGTAACCGTAGGTATATAATAGCTCTCCGGGTGCTGTATGTCAGGCCATGTTTCTCCGGCTCCAGTTTTGGGCGGTTAGCTCAGTTGGTTAGAGTACTTCCTCGACACGGAAGAGGTCAGTGGTTCGAGTCCACTACCGCCCACCATTTAAGTTATTCTGACATGGGTTTGTAAGGTTATACTCAGGTCTACACTGCGATCCGTATTATATAAGGTGAGTTATAAGTGGTAGATAGCCAACAAATTATATACGAAAGTTGATAAACCTTATCGCTGATTTACGTATACTCACTAATCTCCTACCGGCAGGGGTCCGAGACTTAAATCTTAATATATGGTTGGTTGTTAGGAAACATCGTGGTCGTTCGTGTTTTTTCCGCGATAGAATTGGTAAAAATGTTAAACCTCTGTTTAATTAACCGGCTTTTATGATTTTCAATAGCTGTAGGGATTGAGCTAATGGTTGAAAAAGGTATTCTTGAAGGTATAAAAGTACTTACACTTGAGCAGGTTCACGCTCTTCCTTGGGGAACTGGGTTTTTAGCGGACCTGGGAGCCCAGGTGATCAGGATCGAAAGTGTTCATCATTTACAGGATCGTAAATCCGGTCCGTTCGCAGAGGGTAAGGCTGGACTGGAGTGGTGGAATGAGGGCGGGAATTTGGTTTACTTTGGGACTCGTAACAAACAAAGTTTATGTTTGGATGTTACCCAATCTAGCGGAAAAGAAATATTCTTGGAATTAGCAAAGGGCGCTGATATTGTGACTGATAATTTTCGCCCGGGTACCATGCAGAGATTCGGATTTGATCATGAAAGCTTGTCCTTAATTAATCCAAAAATAATAACCTTGAGCAGTACTGCATACGGATATACGGGGCCATGGCGTAGGGCAGGATCGAGGGCTCGAACAGTTGATGCGGCTTGCGGGTTATCTTACCTGACCGGATATGAAGGAGGGCCATCTTACAGAGCAAGCAATAATTATATGGATCATTCGGTTGGGAATAACGTAGCATTCGCTTTGCTCTTGGCTCTCTACGAGCGAAGAAAAACTGGGCTCGGTATGAGAATTGATCTAACAATGCAAGAGACTGGAATTTCGTCCATAGGCCCGGCTATCTTGGAAGCTCAAATAGGAATAGGGCGCCCGAGGTTAGGATGCGGACACCAATGGAAGTCACCACATAATGTTTATCCCTGTAAAGGGGAAGACCGCTGGATAGTAATCGTAGTTTCCACAGACTCCGAATGGAAATCGCTAATTGAATGTATGGGTAGCCCCGCATGGGCGGTTACTGAACAGTTTGATTCAGTTGTTGGCCGTTGGAGAAACCGTAACGAAATGGATATTAATTTGTCCAAATGGACCGAAGATTGGGATTCGCAGGAGTTAATGGAATTTTTGCAGGACCAAGGCGTGTCAAGTGGGGCAGTTCTAACCGCGGCGGATCTTGTTGATGACACACATTTACACGATCGGAATTTTTTCCAGAGGTACGACAACTCACATTGTCCTGAGATAGGAACTAGAATTTATGCCGGTAGACCCTTTAAAATGGATGGAATCCCCATGGATATTACATGTTCGGCTTCATTGGGCGAGCATAATGAAACGCTCTTGGCCGAGCTGGGCGACAAATACACAGATGAACTTTCACAACTTTATGACTCAGGAGTAATTTCTAACCAACCTAAAGAAGATGAACCGCGGCCTTGAGGAAATGTTGTTAATACTTGGGATATTGATAAACACTTTTAAAGCAGCAACCGGACCATATTATATGGGTGCTCTCTGTTAACTATTATGGAATACGAAACAGTTATAGGATTAGAAGTACACGTACAATTGAAAACCAACAGCAAGATGTTTTGCGCGTGTCCTGCTGATTATCAATCAGCCCCTCCTAACAGTCGGGTTTGCCCTGTTTGTTTGGGTTTGCCGGGAGCTTTACCGGTAATCAATCGAAAAGCCGTGGACTATACGATAATGACCGGGTTAGCCTTGCATTGCCAGATTCCTGAACATACCAAGTTCGACCGGAAAAATTACCCCTACCCTGATTTAATGAAAGGTTACCAAATATCTCAATATGACCTACCTCTTGCTATCAAAGGATCTCTCGATATTGTCGTTAATGGTGATCGGAAAACTGTAAGGGTCGAACGGGTCCATTTAGAGGAGGATGTTGCCAAGCTGCAACATGTTTCTGATGATTCCGGAGTTAATTATAGTCTGGTTGATGTAAATCGCTCAGGCCAGGCTTTGATGGAAATAGTTAGTATGCCTGATATGCGTTCGCCTGAGGAGGCTTTGGCGTATCTTACCTGTATACACTCGATTGTCCAATATCTAGGAGTTTCTACTGCCAATATGCAAGATGGCAGTTTTAGGTGTGATGCTAATGTTAGTGTTCGGCCAGTAGGGTCACCGGAATTTGGGACCAGAACTGAAGTGAAGAACATGAACAGCTACCGGGCCGTTTTTCAGGCTTTGAATTACGAAGTTGAACGACAATGTAATTTATTGGATCAAGAGGAGAGGGTTATACAGGAGACTAGAGGCTGGGTAGAAGATAGGAATATTACCGTATCCCAGCGGAGCAAAGAATATGCTCACGATTACCGATATTTTCCTGAACCTGATTTGCCTCCTCTGGTCGTGGATGCTGATTGGGTGGAAGGACTAAAAGCTCTGATCCCTGAATTAGGCCATGACAGGAAACAAAGGTTCATTGACGAACTAGGGCTTTCTGAATATGATGCCGATCTGTTGACATCCTCTAAGGACACAGCTGATTATTTTGAAGAGGTCTTGGGGTTGTGTGTCCTTGAGGGGACCAGAATTACGAACGTCAATAAAATAATCAGTAACTGGATCTTGGTGGATTTAACACGTTTGTTAAACCTGAAATCTGTTGGAATTTATCATTCCCAAGTTACACCTAATAAATTGGCCCAGTTGATAAAATTGGTAGGTACAGGAAGTCTAAGCGCAAGTTTGGGTAAAACGGTATTGGAGGAGTGTTTCGAGTCAGGCGATGACCCGGACAAGATAGTGGCTATTAATGGGTATACTCAGATAAACGACTCATCAGTTGTGCAGAAAGCTGTTAATGATGTCATAGATCAGAATTCGAAAGCGGTTTCTGATTACTGGGATGGCAAAGAGGGTGCCGCTAAATTTTTGATGGGGCAAGTTATGAAACTGACTCGAGGGCAAGCCAATCCTGATTTAGCGAATCAGTTGATATTAACACGACTTCAGCAGGAAAGAGTAAAATAAGGGAGATAGATTTTGAGTTCTCCTCAGCATTGGAGTGGGTTCTATGGCGTTAGTTAATATTGCTCAGATTGTCGTCTCTATAGTATTAGTATTGATTATATTGGTGCAAGTTAGGGAAGCGGGCAGTGGCCTGTTTGGTGCTGCTCAAAATACACTTCGGACCCGTAGAGGTATGGAAAGGACTTTGTTTCAGTTCACTATAATATTAACAGGGGTCTTCCTTCTAGTTTCTATTGTAAGCGTGAGATTTGCCTAGACTGTCTGAAAAATCATGAATTATTACTGGATATGGATTTGACACGGACTATAGTTCTAACCACTGACTTTGGCCAGATCGACGGGTATGTTGGAATGATGAAAGGTGTCATACTCTCGATTAATCCTCAAGCTGTTATGATAGATCTTACCCACGCGATACAACCGCAGGACTTGCTACAAGCCTCATTTGTCCTAGGTTCATCAGCACAATATTTCCCCACCGGAAGCATCCATGTAGTTGTAGTTGATCCAGGTGTTGGAACTAATCGTGATCTCTTAATATTGGAAACACCGGGAGCGACATTTCTAGCTCCTGATAATGGGGTTTTGAGTGCGATTCTGCTAAAAAACATGGGTAGCCAGCCGATCGAGTCCGGCTATATACCAGTGCCTAATGATTGCGATGCTTATGTTTTAACCGAGTCTGAGATGTGGCTTGATCCGGTCAGTAATACTTTCCATGGGAGAGATATCTTGGCCCCTGTCGCGGCACAAGTCTCATTGGGCATGCCAGCCTCCCAATTAGGATCTAAAGTAGAGAGGATTTTTTTTCTCACATCCCCAGTTCCAATTTGTACAGGTAATGTGATTGTGGGAGCAGTGATAAACAAAGATCATTTTGGCAACTTGATTACTAATATAACAGGAGATTTGGTGCTTAATGCTCAAAAAGTAGTCGTGGATATAAAAGGCCAAAAGATCATTCAATTGAGTAAACATTTTTCTGAGGGCGCGAGTTCAAGTTTCTCTGCACAACCGCTTTGTTTAATTGGGAGTCATGGGCTTTTGGAAATAGCTATTAGAGATGGTAACGCAGCCGAGATTTTATCAGCGGATGTCGGAGAGGAAATTTTAGTTTGGATTGATGCTGAGGGTGAGTCAGATAGCTTATTAGCCTACTAATGATTCGTTTGGTGATCCTCCCTAATTGCTTCTATTGACATCAAGATTGGCCGTGCTACCATTGGGAAAATTCGGGTTAGTTCTATTATCCGTATGGAGGGTATTATGGCTTTAGACTACAATGGCATGTTAGATCTGTATAGGATAATGACCACTATTCGAAATTTTGAAGAGCGTGGTATACCCGAAACTGGCCAGAGAGGTATGTCGGCGTCCGTTCATTCTTCTGCGGGTCAAGAGGCTGTTGCTACTGGTGTTTGTTCCCAACTCAGTAATGACGATTATATGGGAAGTACTCACAGAGGACATGGCCATTGTATAGCAAAAGGTGTGGATCCTAAATTAATGATGGCAGAGCTTTTTGGTAGAGCTACAGGTCCCAATAAAGGCAAAGGTGGCTCTATGCATATCGCTGATATGAGTAAAGGAATGTTGGGAACTAACGGGGTTGTGGGAGCTAGTATACCGTTAGCTGTTGGGGCTGCACTCACTTCGAAAGTAAAAAAATCAGGCAGGGTAGCGGTAGCTTTCTTCGGAGATGGTGCGGCTAGTCAAGGAGTAGTACATGAGTCCATGAATTTGGCGTCAGTGTGGAAACTGCCAGTCGTATTTGTATGTGAAAATAATGGATATGCGATGTCTACTCCGTCTGAGTATGCCCTCTCCACTGCTCACGTTTCTGATAGGGCGGCGGGATATGATATGCCGGGGTTCCATATTGACGGAATGGACGTGTTTGCTGTACACGATGCTGCCGGTGAGGCAGTTGCCCGTGCAAGAGAAGGGGACGGTCCGACTCTCCTAGAATGTGAAACTTATCGTTATTATGGGCATACGGTTTTTGATGATCCGCTTACTTATAGATCGAAAGAGGAAGAGGACCATTGGAGAGCCCGTGATCCGATCCTCCATTTTAGATCCACAGTTTTACCGATGGGCGAAATCACCTCTGAGGAGTTGGATCAGATTGACCAAGAGGTTGCTGAGCTAATCGAAGAAGCCGTTAAATTTGCTGATGAAAGCCCATTGCCTGATCCTATTGAGATTTATGACGATGTGTATGTTAGCTATCCTACAGAACTATTGAAGCGCGGAGCTAACATGGAGATATAAACTTGAAAGATTTGTTGAAACTACCTTCATGTACATTTGGAAGGCAATTTATTTAGTTCCTATCTTGAGACATTGGTAAGGGGGTTCTGATGGTCACAACCGCGTCTATGACAACTACAGCGACACGAGAAATCCAATTTAGAGAAGCCGTTAATGAATGTCTCCGTCAAGAAATGTCGCGGGACGATTCAGTGATAATAATGGGAGAGGAGATCGCCGGAGGAGCTGGTCGAGAAGAACAGGGAGTGGTTGATGCTTGGGGAGGTCCATTTCGAACTACAGTAGGTCTGATACAGGAATTTGGTCGAGATCGGGTGTTAGATACACCTTTATCGGAGGCAGCTTTTATAGGAGCCGCTATAGGAGCTTCGTCGACCGGTTTAAGAGCGGTGGCTGAGTTGATGTTTGTTGATTTCATAGGCGTATGCATGGATCAATTAGTGAACAATGCTGCCAAAATGCGTTACATGTTCGGCGGGCAAGTGAAAGTGCCTTTTACTATGATGACTCGGATTGGGGCAGGGTTTGGTGCTGCTGCTCAACATTCAGAATCTTATTATTCTATATTCAGTCATTTCCCGGGTTTAAAGGGATTAGTACCATCAGATGCCTATACTGCTAAAGGTTTACTTGCAGCTGCCATCAGGGATGATGACCCTGTAGTGTTTTTTGAACATAAAGGTTTATACGGTGAAAGAGGTCCTGTACCGGAGGAGTCCTATGTGTTACCAATTGGAAAAGCGCGTACCGTAAGGCAGGGAACAGATATAACCCTAGTTGGTATCTCTAAAATGACTTGGATATGTACCGAAGCTGCTGAAGAATTAGCGAAATCCGGTGTTAATGCAGAGGTAGTAGATCTGCTTAGTGTTTCTCCCATTGATTACGATCATATCCTGGATTCTGTTCGCCGTACTCACCGTATAGTTGTTGTTGACGAAGATACTCCGATTTGTAGTTTGGCTGGTGATATATGTGCCAGGGTTGCGGAAGAAGCTTTTGACTATTTGGATGCTCCACCTTCACGAGTTACGGCTCCTCACACGCCTGTTCCCTACAGCCGTGCTTTAGAAAATAATTACGTTCCTAACGCTGGACGTGTGATCAAATTGGTTAATGATCTCATGTCTCGTAGCTAAACCTGATATAGGGATTCGCAAAATCCTTTCCGGTCAGTTAGCTACATTACTGGTTCACACTCGAATACATAATCGGTCTAATATTTTCCACATGGAAATAGCAAGTACTTGGACTTGTTAAAGCCGCAGATAATTTAGATCTAAAGTGTCTGTCCCATACAAAGCCCAAAGGTGTAAATTTGATCGCGAAACAAAATACTATATGAAGATGATGCGAGAATGATCTTGAGCCAGAGATACCGCATCTTTGTGATTGATGGTAAGTACATAGGACTCGAAGATATTCTTCAGGGTGATTGAAAGAATCTGGTGGTCACAACCTTGTGATATGGTTGTCTTTCAATCACCATTCCTGCATTGAGGAGAATATCTTGTAAACCTTGATATTCCGGTTCATTTAAATCGGGGGTTGAGGACCATGTATCTTGGCTTTTGTAACGGGTAATTGCGTCTACAATTTGAGATGTTGGGATTTTATCGAAGAAAGGAGCGACTGCCCCCGATATCTCTTCAGGTCCTGTGCTAGACAACCATTCTAGAGCCTTAGAGTATCCCGACATAAATCTGTCTAGTATATCGACTTTCTGTTCTATAAATTTGGTTCCAGCAGCGAAAGAGCTATACGCTATATGGCCGTTTTCTTTCCCCAGGGAGATAACGAGATGGCCTATGCCTTGGTGAATAAGCTGTCCGGCGTATGGTTCTGGCAAGTGAATGTAATCGGCTTCTCCTTCGGTAAAAGCGGATATAGCCTCAGTTAAAGAGAGCCCTTGTAGTAATCGAAGTTCCGTAGGTTGGATTAGATGCTTTTTTAATGCTGATTGTAAAGAAGCCCAGGGCATCGGGGAAAACCCGACTGGTATTAATGTGCTTCCCTTCAGATCCTCCCAGGCAAATTGTTTGGATAGATGCCTAGACAGGACAAAAAAGCCATCCCGTGCATTGATTTTGGCAAAATGGATTGGAACTGCCTCTGCTCCCCAATCGGCTGCAATGATACTCCGCATGATTCCAGATTGGACTATATCAGCGGCACCGTGATTAATAGCACTTAACGGATGAGGATATTCAGTCGGAGTAGTAGAAAATGTTACGTCTATCCCAGCAGTCTCCCAGAAACCACCGGATATAGATGCGTATATGGGGGTATAAAATATGGAACGAAATGTTTCCATAACGCGCACCTGATTCTGGGCATTAGTCATTCTGAGACCCCTTTGTAGAATTTGTACTTTACCGGTGTGACAGGTCAGGAAGTCTTTCATCTAACCAATATAGCGAATGTTGCTTATGAATAAAGGAGGCACCATGTGCCTCCTTACAACTTGTTAAAAACGACGGGAGTTTTTTAAGGTTGCAAAAATTCGAGTAAAGCGCCTACGAAGGCCTCAGGATCCTCAATTTGGGGTATGTGTGCTACTCCTGGAAGTATCGTTTTGCTCGCGTTGACTATGTTGTTATGCAGAAGTTCTTCTCCTTCCCGTAATCTGTCATGTTCTCCGTAAAGTACCAGGGTTTCCCTTGATTTAATTAGGGGAAGCCGGGTCATAATATCGTAATGGGCGAGAGAATTACTTAAATTTTGAACCCAAATCCCCGCTTGAGCCCGCGTATTGTTGGTAGCTTCCAGCCATTCCTGTCGAGGTTCAGCAAAAGTGGTTCGTTCTTTCAGTTCCTGTAAAGTCCTCGGTTTAGCGGTTCCGTCGTCATTATAATCGTTTGCTGAGTCTTGTATACGTTGGTCTGCTGAGCGCGGATCCCAAACCGGGCACCCAACCAAAACTAATTTGTCCAATCTCTCTGGAAAACTGGCCGCCATTTCAGTAGCTAGACAGGCTCCTACAGAGTTTCCAACATAGTGGCCTCTATGAATATTTAATACTTGGCAGGCATCGTCTAAAGCTTGGGCATAATCAGGCATATTGAAATGCCGGGTCGGTTTATCCGAATCCCCATGGCCGAGCATATCAAATGCATAACAAGTGTATTTTTCACTTAAAGAATCAATTACAGTATGCCATGCCCATATAGATGTACCCAATGGATGTAACATTACCAATGGGAATCCGCTCCCTTTTTTAACGAAGTACATGTTCCCTTCCCGAGTTGGAACAGTATTGGTGAGATCTCGTTTGACGAACATATGCTCCCCTCCTAGTATTCGTTCATTTCCGGTCGTTCAACAACTTCGGCTGGTTTTATAGCGTTTTTGCCTATTCCAGTATCGTACGCATTGGGTTTAGGTATGTCAATTTAAGTAAAGATTTACAAATATTAGGCATCTCCCAAGTTTGTGAAATGGATTTTGTAAAAGGACGGATCCAAAGACCCGCCTTCCTAATTACTGGGCAGATTGAACACTAAAATCGTGGAGAAAACCAAATAATAACAACTGGTTAGGCTAACGTCGAACTCCCGTTGTTGAAGCTGATTAGTGGTGGTGTAAATATGTTTTTTCGATCGATAACAACTTATCTAGCCTACGTTGGAATCGCGGGTCTGGAATAAATGCTGCACGGAGGAAAGATGTAACGATTTCCTTGGACAAATCTTCACCTATAATTCTTCCTCCGAGGCAGAGAACATTCATATCGTCATGTTCTACCCCTTGGTGGCTGGAATAAGTATCGTGACAAAGGCAGGCTCTTACGCCAGGTACTTTGTTTGCGACCATGCTGGCTCCAACGCCACTTCCACAAATTATTATGCCTCTATCGGCGTCTCCCGAGCTTATTGCTTGGGCTACCGGTAATGCTAAATCCGGATAATCATCACTGGGGTCCAATTGGATTGCCCCTAGATCGTCGATTTCATATCCTGATTCTTTAAGCCAAGAAACTAGCAGCTCTTTTAAAGCATAACCCGCATGGTCCGCGCCGACAGCGATGCGCATCTCCATTTACTCCTTCTGTTTACGTGTTTACGGTAAGGATAATCCCGATCATTAGCTGAATCAAGGCAGATTAACTTGGTCAGGTTGTCAGTTGGGTACATTTAGATAGTAGTGCGTTTAATGGTTTTATGAGACTACGGAGGATTCACATCTCCTAACTAGTATGTTAAAATCCCAGCGCTCGAGGGTCTGCCTAAAAGTATGGCTAATGGCGCCCTGGTTGAATATGACCGAATCAACCGAAAATGTCATAAGAAATGATCAAAGCTATATTCCTCGATTTCTATAATACCTTAGTTCGTTTTTGGCCTCCCTTGGACCAAATTCAGCAAGCTTCATGTCGCGAAATAGGCTTGAATGTTACGGAAGAGGGAATAAACAGAGGCTATGCAATAGCTGACGTCTTCTTTAACCGTGAAAATGAAAAACAGTCCTTGGCTGACCGGTCTGACGATGAAAGATTAGATTTCTTCTCCCACTATGAGCAGATGATTTTAGAGGAAGCTGGTCTCCCAGTATCATTGGATTTGGCAGCCCAAATATGGCAATTAGCAATATCCGTGCCAAAAGATTTTGTTCCATATGATGATGTCATCCCAGTGATATCCAAACTCCATGAACATGGATATAAGCTTGGAGTCTTGTCAAATCTCAGACGGGATATGCAAACGTTATGCCATAATTTAGGACTGGATCAATTCTTGGATTTTTATGTGAGCTCAGTTGATGTCGGTGCGGAAAAGCCTGATCCAGCCGTTTTCCTTGCTGCTTTATCTAAAGCTAATGTCGAAGCTTCTGAAGCAGTACATGTGGGTGACCAGCGAAGGTCTGATGTGGTTGGTGCCCAAAGAGTTGGAATACACCCGGTTTTGTTAGACAGGGGTGGTTGGCATAAGGATATAACGGATTGTGTCAGAATAAATAACCTTAACGAACTAGAGCCGTTATTGCATGATGCACCTGCTTCCTTGCTTATAAACGGTAACACTTAAAGAGTACCTCTACTGATCGATAGTAGACAGCTGTCGCTTGGTTTAAGTTCCAAATAATATTGGCATTCACTCCTATTATCCACACAAAAATATATCCCGAGGGAGATCAAATGGATAAAGATTCCGATCGGCTGATTACCAATTGCGATCCAGTAAAAGTAGTAGTTTGGTACGATTATATTTGACCCTGGTGCTACGTCGGCCTGGAACGAGTCGACAAATTGGGCCAAGAACACAACATAACGGTAGAAGGCAGAGCGTATTTGTTGAGGCCGGATACTCCGAAAGAAGGGTTACTTAGGCAGCCAAGAACAGGAGAAACAGTTGGAGAATTAAGCGAGCCTTTGCGGAGCAGCGCAAGAGAGGCCAATTTGATAATGCGCCCACCCAAGGTCACTCCAAACACTAACTATATTTTAGAAGCGACTGAATACGCCCAACAACAGGGCAAGTTTCTCGAATTCCACCATGCTGCATATAAAACCTATTGGGAAGATGGTGAGGATCTAGGAGATCTGACGGTAATAAAAAGTATAGCTGAGAGGGTTTTGTTGGATTCAGATGAGTTATTAGATTCTCTAGAAAATCACTCTTATTCCCAAACTGTAATGGCGCAATATCAACAGGCCTTGGAGTATGGTATAAAGGGTATCCCTACTTTCTTGGTTGGTAATTTGATGTTTACCGGGGCTCACCCATACGAAATATTTCAGTCGGCGATGAGCAAGTTCTTATCAGGGCCTGACGATACGGCAGTTGCGTGATAGGTCGCGATTCAACGGATATGACGTTGTATATGGTAATGCAAGGAAAATCCTTGGAATTACTTTGCCTTTGCTATGATTGAAGGTCATATATTCGTATGTTAGTATGGTAGAAAAGCTATAAAAACCGAGTAATGAATTCGGTGCCCTAAGTTGGGAAAGGTATGCCAAAACATGGATGGGTTGAGAGAAAGAATAATTGGTGCCATCCAAAACCAGTCTCAACCGACTGTAACTACACTGTCTTCTCTTTTGGCAATAGAAGATGAGCTAGGTTATATACCTAAAGAAGCGGTTGAGGAAGTGGCACGCTACAATAATTCTACGGTCAACGATGTGTGGGCTGTTGCTTCGTTTTATCCTAATTTTAGATTCACCCCTCCTTGTGCTCACAGCGTTGAAATATGCTGGGGCCCAACATGTCACTTGCTTGGCGCCGTGCATGTGATAGATGCCGTTCAACAAGAACTTGAATTAGATTCTGAAGGGGACACTCTTGACGGGCAGGTGTCGCTTCGATACAACACCTGCCTAGGTGCTTGTGCCCAGGGCCCCGTAATGTCGGTAGATCACCATTTATTCGGACGGGT
>CAJXEF010000013.1 GCA_913052545.1 uncultured Chloroflexota bacterium | reverse complement strand
CGCCCTGCCTGACGTTCGAGATGGGCTCAAACCAGTTCAGAGAAGAATACTATACGCCATGGAAGAGATGGGTATACGTGCTAATACTGGTTACAAAAAGAGCGCGAGAATCGTAGGGGAAGTTCTTGGGAAGTATCACCCGCATGGAGACAGTTCTGTCTATGATGCGATGGTACGTATGGCTCAACCATTTTCGATGCGATATCCGTTGATTGATGGGCAAGGCAACTACGGTAGCGTAGATGGTGACCCTCCGGCTGCCATGCGTTATACCGAAGCTAGGCTGGCCAATATATCACAGGAACTTTTGGCGGATATTGACCAAGACACGGTAAATTTCCGTCTAAATTTTGACGACTCAATAGAAGAGCCGGTGGTGCTGCCGAGTCGAATGCCGAATATGTTGCTAAATGGCGCGTCTGGTATCGCTGTAGGGATGGCTACTAATATTCCCCCTCATAATCTGTCAGAGGTTTGTAAGGCAGTTACCTATGTGATAGACCATCCGGACTGCACGACAGAGGACTTGCTTAAAATAGTTCCTGGTCCGGATTTCCCAACTGCTGGCATCATAAGAGGAAGTGCTGGGATTTCAGAAGCATATAATACCGGACGAGGCCGGATAATAATGGAAGCCGCGACTGAGATCGAGGAGGTTAGGGGTGGTAGATATAGGATAATTGTTACCGAACTACCGTACCAAGTTAACAAGGCAAACTTAGTTGAAAAGATAGCACAGCTAGTTAGGGACAAACGAATAGACGGAATTTCCGATATCCGGGACGAATCGGATCGTCACGGCATGAGAGTTGTTGTTGAGTTACGTAGAGATGCTCAGGCCGATATAGTTTTAAATAATCTATATAAGCATACTACTCTGAGATCTTCATTTAATGTAATCATGCTTGCTTTGGTAGATGGTCAACCTCAGGTTCTTCCTTTAAAGCGGGCCCTTACTTTGTTTATTGAACACCGCCAGGAGGTGATTAAGAGGAGATCTGAGTTCCTGTTGAAGCGAGCTCAGGATAGAGACCATATAGTACAAGGTCTGCTGTTGGCTTTGAATAGGATAGACGAAATCATCGAGTTAATCCGAAGCGCTCAAGATGTTGAGGCGGCCCGGAATAATTTAATGGAGACCTTGGATTTAACTCAGGTTCAAGCCCAGGCTATTCTGGATATGCAACTAAGAAGATTAGCCGCTTTGGAACGTGAAAGGTTGGAAAAGGAACATGATGATTTGCTGAAAACTATTGCGTCGTTAGAAGAATTGCTCGGGAGCCCCTCTAAAATCTTATCCGCTGTCAAAACGGAGACTCGAAAGGTTGAAAAAGATTATGGGGATACTCGAAGGACTGTAATTCACCCTGAGGAGATAGAAGAGCAGGGAGCGGAGCAATTCATTATCCACCAAGATATGATGGTTACACTTAGCCAAAAGGGTTACATCAAGCGAGTTCCTTGTGACACGTATAGAACTCAGCATAGAGGCGGTAAGGGTGTTAGGGGTATGACTACCAGAGAAGATGATGCTTTGATGGATTTAGTTGTTGTTGACACCCATGATACCTTGCTTTTCTTCAGCAATAGGGGCCGGGTGTATCCATTGAGGGTGTTTAATATCCCCGGTGAGTCTTCTCGTACCGCCAGGGGAATATTATTAATAAATAAAATACCTCTGGCGCCAGGTGAACAAATACAAGCAATGATGCCGGTGGAAAATCCTAAGGATGAAGATTTATTGATACTAGCGACTCGGAAGGGCGAGGTAAAAGCTCTCCAACGGGGACAATTGTCAAATATAAGAGCACGAGGGCTAATAGTTATGGACCTTGAACCCGGAGACGAATTGGTTGGTGTTTCGCAGTTAGGAGACTCGCAAGATGTGGTAATGGTGTCGGCTAAAGGGCAGGCGATCAGGTTTTCAGTGGAGGGACTTAGGCCTCGGTCCCGCGCCGCGGGAGGTGTCAGGGGCATGAAATTAACGGATGGTGACACGATAATTGGCGCCAATACTATATCCAACAAGGACCACCTGTTAGTAGTTAGTGAAGGAGGATATGGCAAGCTAACTCCTATGGCCAGGTACCGTAGAACCTCAAGAGGTGGTCAGGGTGTCAGAACATTTAGGGTTACAGATAAAACAGGACCTGTTGCGGCTGCGCGAGTAGTCGGTGATTTAGCTGATCAGGAGGTTTTTATAGTATCTGCTAAAGCTCAGATTGTTAGAATTAATTTAGAAGATGTCAGGGTGGCTGGCCGAAATACTTCAGGAGTAATTGTCTGGAGGGATAGAGAGCCGGATGATTTCGTTGCCTCGGTCGCCTGCTTCCAAGAGGGTTTGTATACTGCTAAAGATAGCGCTACTGATGGTTCGGATTCTAATTAACCTTACGATATAGTCTCCGACCATAAAACGTAGAGACTATGGCTGTACCTTGAGGAGGCAACCCATAGTCTCTATGTTTTGATCCAATTGGGAAAATGTTATATCGTAATTTTTGAAGGTTAATATTTCGATTGAAGATATTAATTGCTTTAATCAAAGAGAGCATCAATGAAACTGGTTTTTATCCATGGGGCTGGTAACTCCAGCTTGTCCTTTTATTACCAATTAAGGCATTTTCGTAACTCAAAAGCCATAGACCTACCTGGGCATCCCGATGGGATCCCGTGTAATAGCATTGAGGGTTATCTGGAGTGGGTACGGGGATTTGTTAAAGCTAGACGATATAAAGACGTGGTTATTTGCGGTCACTCCATGGGAGGGGCAATTGCACAACTCTACGCTCTTAAATATCCGGATGAGCTTAAAGGTCTGATTTTGATTGGAACTGGGGCTAGATTAAAAGTTGACCAAGAACATTTTGAAAAAGCACAGGATATTTCTGACCCCGTCAGTATGTGGGTAGATTCTCAAAAAGGGTATTTCAAGGGAGTGGAACCAGATCTTTACCAACTGCTAGTTCAAAGAGTTGCGCAAATCGGAGCCGATGTTGCGTTAAACGATTTACTCTGTTGTGAACGATTCGATGTAATGAGTGAAGTAAGTAAAATTAATTTGCCTACAGAAATAATCGCTGGGAGCATAGACAAGGTAACTCCAGTCAAGTTTGCTGACTATCTAGCTGCCAACATATCGAATTCTCAAGAACATGTGATTGAGGGCGGAGACCACTTTCTGCAGCTGCAAATGCATCAACAGGTAAATGGGATTATAGATCAATTTTTGGCCCGCATAAAATGAGGGCTAGCCTTTTGTCGGATGGTACCAGCGACTTTTGAAGAACATGAGAGGTTCGCCTTCGTCCTGTTGCCGAACCTCTCCAACCTCTCCCATGTAAACAGTGTGGTCACCGTAAACGTGTGATCCCACCACTTCGCAAGAGAAAGATACCATGGAGCCATTCAAAAACGGGACATTACCGTCCGCCATGGTCAATTCGTATTGTATTTCTCCGGTTCGGTCTTCTGGGCGTTTGGCAAAATATATTCCTATATCTTCCTGGTTCTCGCTCAGTATGTTCACCCCGAATTTCCCAGTACGTTCTACGAACCCATATGTGTTAGTACTATGAGCTACACAGACTAATATAGTGGGAGGATCCAAACACACTGATGTAAACGAATTGGCCGTCATAGAGTGTGGGTTCCCTTGCTCATCTACACTAGTTACCACAGTGACGCCGGTGGCGAATTTAGACATTGCGGTTCGAAAATCGTTGCTCGAAGTCAAAGCTTATCCCCTCATAAGTAGTTTAGGCAGATTATATTATTTCTCGATGTTAGATATCTAGCATTATACTAGTATGGTTAGTGAGCGCGTTTCCGAAAGATAATAATTATCGACAGCGCCAACCCATGTTGAGCTACGTAGTCGCCAGGACTACCGTTCCAGTTGAGGAGAGCGATCCCCCTGTTCCATTAACTATAGATATTTCAGGATTATGGTTGTGATCCGAGCGTTTTTTGACTTGTCGTTCCCCACATTCTCCTCTAAGTTGACGAACTGCTTCCACTAACAAAAAGCTCCCATACATTCCGGGATGCGTATATGATAATCCCCCTCCGTTGGTATTTAGTGGGAAATCCCCTCCCGGAGCAGTACGTTGGCCTGAAACGAAATCAGCTGCTTCTCCAGGACGGCAAAACCCTAGCCCCTCTAACGTTAACATGACTGTGTATGTAAATGAGTCGTATATCATAGTTAAGTCAATGTCGTCGTGGGTTATTCCCGCTCTGGCCATTGCTTTAGGCCCTGTTTCTCGGGCTATCAAAGAAGTGAAGGACGGCATGGTGCTGATGATACCGTGATCGTGGCTCTCTGATGCTCCCAATACCCATACTGGTTGTTTGCGGCAATTGGCCGCTTTTTCAGCTGTAGTGACTATGATTGCTGCTCCCGAGTCCGTAACTAAGCAACAATCTACGAGATGAAATGGCCACGCTACCCAACGGGAATCATGATATTCATCGAAGCTCATTGGAGTTTCATGCATAACCGCTTTTGGATTCAAATTAGCCCATTTTCTCGTAGAAACTGCGATTTCTGACATGGCTTGTCGGGTTCGATCTTCCCCGTATTCGTGCATATACCTCGTACAGGCTAACGCGTAATTGATGGGTTGGCCTATCAAACCATAAGGTGATTCGAATTGGGCGACGGGGAGATTTCCGTCTGCGGGTACTCGCGCTCTGGTTGACCTACCTGCTTGTCCATGGGTAATCAATACGGTGTCACAGTACCCTGCGCGTATAGCTGCAGCGGCATGCGCTACATGGATTACGAATGAGGAGCCTCCAACTGACGTGTTATCGGTAAATGTGGGTTGTATTCCCATATATTCTGCTGTTACCAGTGTGGAGAAGCCAGCTGTTAACAATCCATTAACATCACTTTTAGATAGGCCTGCATCGTCCAGAGCATTGTACGCGGCTTCAGCGTGGTGTTGTAAGGAAGATTTATTGGGAACCGTCCCCATTTCATCCGACTCAGCTACCCCTACAATTGCTATATCTCTAGATTGGGAGCCACGAGATACCATTGTTCTCTCCTTTGGGTTAGTCTTTTTATTTTTAAGTTAGGATTTGCGGTATTGATTAACAAGCGACATACCAAGTATCTAAATAGGTAGGTTATTCCTGATGATATACCAACACATTGTTTGAGACAATGGGTGGTATTTTATGAGAAAAATCCGATCTGAATAAAATGAAAATGAACTACTTTCGATGGCGTGTTAAAATTGTACCCAGTTAATTAGTGAAGTTTAATTATTCCAGCCAAATTTCGCAGGAATTGCCTGGAGGTATACATGCCGCGCAACTTTTGGATGATAGCCTGTAATGAAACCAACTTTGATGTTACTGAACAGATGGGATTTTTGACACAGGGTCTTAAATCGCAACATCGGAGAAAGGTACAGCGTATCGAGATCGGAGACAGAGTGCTTTTTTATGTCACAGGAGTGCGGAGGTTTACTGGTACTGCTACGGTAACCACCGCGTATCGCGAAGAAATCACCTCACATTGGAAGAATGAGGGTAGCTCTGGATGGCCTTATCAGATCGGTATCAAACCTGAGATAATTCTAGATAAAGAACATCATATCGAAGCCGGATTATTGGCGCATAGGTTAGATTATGTTCGTCGTTGGGCTCCCGAGGACTGGTATTTGGCTTTCCAAGGAAATTTGCATTTGCTTCCGAAGAGTGACTTTTTCATTATTGAGGAGGAGATGAAGAAACTGAAATTTGGTAGTGAATATCGCTATGCTCCTCAGCCAATTGAAACAAAGAATCAATACAGGCGGCGACGGGGAGGCCGTAGTAAGTCCAATAAAGGTAACCCAAATGCTCGACCTGAGGTTAGCGTAGTCGAGTAACATTTACAGGTTCGGGTTCAAATTGATGATGAATTAATTTGCCAGGTATTTACTCAGTATTATTAGCTATTTCATTTAGAGATAGATTAATTTCTTCTAAAACCCAACCAGCAGTTTCAGTGAATCGTACTTCTTCTAGGATCTTAGTCGCGTTTGCCCCACCTATTTGTCCGAGGGCCCAGGCTGCATGACCTCTTACCAATTCTGATTCTTCGGCCAAACATCGCGCGAGTTCCGGTACGCCGGTAAGGTCTTTATTATTACCTAATGCGATGCAGGCGTTTCGTTTTAAACCGGAAAGTTTGGCACGCATGATTGGAGTGCCAGAAAAATCCCTTTTGAATCCGTCTTCATCTAACTGTAGGATACTGATCAAACTTACATTAGCTAATCTTGACATTCGAAACTCTGGTACAGTGGTATGAGGGGCAATTTTGTTGACAGGGCAGACTTCTTGGCATATGTCACATCCAAAAATCCAGTCCCTCATCTGAGGCCGTATCTCGCGCGGTATAGGTCCTCGATTTTCGATTGTGTGAAATGAGATGCATTTAGTGTTATCAAGCACATACGGGGCCACGATTGCCCCTGTGGGACAAGATTTAATACACTCAATGCAGGTGCCGCAACTCTTCTTGAGTGGCATGTCAATTTCTAGGTTCAGGTTGGTGACTATTTGTCCCAAGAAAGTCCACGAACCGACTCCAGGGGATAAGATATTGGTGTTTTTCCCAAACCATCCTAATCCGGACCGATTAGCTGCTGCCCTATCCAACATCGGTCCATCATCAACATACCATCTGGCACCCACCTCTTCTCCTAATATAGAAGACATTTCCACCACCAAAGAGCGCATACGTTTTTTAATCAACCGATGATAATCTTTACCTTGCGCATAGTTAGCTATCCGTCCTGTCCCAACGAGATGAGAGCTATCGATTGAAGAATGGCTGGGTTCGAAATAATTTAGACCCAAGCAAATTATGGATCGGGCGCCCGGAAGTAGTTGTTGGGGATTAGTTCCTCGTTCAACCCTGGAGGTTGTGTACCAGGGTAATCCGTTCAAGTAACCTTTATGTAAACGGTCTAACGCATATCGTCGGTCTTTCGAGAATTCCTCTGCAGAAGTGATTCTTACCAAATCGAACCCCAATCTTAACGCCGTTTTTTTAATTATGGCTGCTAGATCTGATTTAGATAATTTATTCAATTAATTATTAACTCAAATGTGTGTATATAAGAATGGGCAAAGTCGTACTGGTCAGATATTTTCGTTAATAAAGTTCCCTTGGTATCCACGTATTGTCGTGTGCTCCAATCTAATAAATATTAGTTGCAGTAGTCTGGCATTTTGCTGTACACCAAATCCATAAGGATTTAAAACGGTTAAAAGTGATTGAGATCTTCCTCTATATCCAGCATCCCATACAGCAGTGCTTATTGTAACCCCGCTGCGGAGAAGGCTGGATCTCGGCTTTCCCAGTGCCATTAAATCTAACGGCAAATGGCAAATTTCATTGAACGTAATTAGATATGACCCGGGATTTAGATGTACCCATCCTTGATAGTCGAATGCAAGGATATCGCTATTGCTCAACAATCGTTGGTTAGGACCCTTGCCCATATATCCCCCGGAATTTAATTCCCGTATTTCCTGTAAGGTCAGATCGAAGCCATTAGGCTGGAGTTGTTCTTCTAAATCATTGAAACCGGAAATTAAAGGGGAATCTCCGAGGATTAATTCAGTTATGGAATCTCTATCAAGCAAAATAATTATTACTCGTTTACGGTTAACGTCATCTTATCACTAAATTAACAAAGGAGACTGTTCGTAAGAACAGTCTCCTTTGTTTCCAAATCGTGGTTTCGTATTAATCGTGCATGAAGTCTTGCACATCTGCTGGCAGGGGAACAAATTTAGGGATCTCCGTAACTATTGCCTGGGTAGTCAGTATCATGCCCGCGATACTCCCGGCGTTTTGGAGAGCGGATCGTACAACCTTAGCGGGGTCAATAATTCCCCTTTCTATTAAATGATCGTATTCTCCAGCTTCAGCATCGAATCCCCAATCACCATCTGACTGGCGTATTGCTTCGAGCACAACTTCCCCCTTGTATCCAGCGTTACTGGCTATCAGAGTAATAGGTGCGCTTAGCGCTTCTCTTAGTAACCTTGCACCCAATAATTCTTCCCCAGATAGAGTTTGTTCTAGTTCACGCAATACTTGCTCTGTTCGGATTAATGTGACCCCTCCCCCGGGTACTATTCCTTCTTCAACTGCTGCTCGGGTAGCAGATAAGGCGTCCTCAGCTCTAGACTTTCGTTCGTTTAGTTCAGGTTCGGTAGCGGCTCCGATTTTTATGACTGCGACTCCGCCGGCCATCGCTGCTAGCCGCTCTTGTAACTTTTCGCGATCATAGTCTGAAGTTGTGTCTTCTATTTGAACACGAAGTTGTTGAATCCGCCCTTCTAGTTGGTCTTGTGGTCCTCTTCCTTCCACAATGGTCGATTCGTCTTTAAGAGTAAGTAATCTGCGAGCTGACCCCAAGTGAGCTATCTCTACCGAATCTAGGCCCAGACCCGTGTCGCTGCTCACTACTGTTCCGCCGGTCATAATCGCCATATCCTCTAAGAGAGCCTTCCGCCGATCTCCAAATCCGGGAGCCTTAATAGCCACACAATTGAGCATTCCTCGAAGCTTGTTAACTACTAAAGTTGCTAGTGCCTCCCCATCAACGTCTTCGGCTATGACTACCAATGGTCGTCTTCCTGCCTCCGCAACTTTTTCTAACGTGGGTACTATATCGCTGGCAGAACTTAATTTTTGGTCTGTAATTAAAAATAGCGGCTCTTCTAGGTTCACTTCCATACGGTCCGAGTCTGTAACAAAATGGGGAGAGAGATAACCCCTGTCCAGTCTCATGCCTTCTACAACATCAATTTCATCTGTTAGGGTTTTTGATTCCTCTACGGTGATCACTCCCTCCCTGCCGACTTTGTCCATAGCGTCGGCTATCATATCTGCCATTGCATCTTCGTGAGCGGACAGCGCAGCTACCTTACGGACTTGCTCTTGGTTCTGAACAGATGTGGATATCCTGCTAATTTCTGCTACTGCTGTAGCAACTGCTTTGTCAATACCAGATTTGAGGGATTGGCCATTGGCTCCTGCGGCTATATTTTTGAATCCGCCTCTTACTATGGATTGGGTCAATACAACCGATGTTGTGGTGCCATCCCCCACTATATCATTGGTTTTGGAGGCTGCTTCTTTTACCAATTGAGCCCCCATATTTTCATATACGTCCGGTAATTCTACTTCTTTAGCTATGGTAACCCCGTCGCTACATACGACAGGTAATGCCCATACCCTCGATAGCAATACGTTTCGTCCGCTAGGCCCTAACGTGACACCTACTACTCTACCGAGATGGTCTACCCCTCTCATTAGCTTAGTGCGGGCATCATCGTCAAATAACAGTTGCTTTTCTGGCATTATTAACTCCTACGATTCGGATCTTGATGAAGAACATTGTTAGGATTTATGCAGTCTTCTTCAAACAAATATTCACCTTATAAATATGAAGTAGCTGGAAAAAAATGTCAACCGAGATAGGTACAGAAAATCGAGACAGCTTTAAACGAGTCGTCTGGCATTAGCCTCTTTATTCAAGGTGTGGTCATATGCCAAATGACCACACCTTCTTGCCCTCCAACGTTTTCGCTTAACTCTAGTACGCTTGGACCAAATTGCTTGATCACGTAATTAGGTATGAGTTCGGCCAATGGAATGAGGACAAAAGCGCGAAGATGCATTCTGGGGTGTGGTATTTGGAGATTTGGCTGTTCATGGAAAATAGATTGGTCTCCATACAATAAAAGATCTATATCAATCAACCTTGGGCCGAATCTCAGGCCTACGCGCCTCCCTAATCCTTCTTCTATCGTTTGGGTGTGAGCTAATAGGTTAATGGGGTCTAAACTGGTTTTTATCTCGATTACACTGTTCAAAAATTTTGGTTGATCTACTAATCCCCAGGGTTCAGTCTGATAAATTGAAGAAGATCTTTCAAGTGTGACTTCTGGAGATCTTGTCAATAAATTCATTGTCTTGGAAAGGTTTAGATCTCTATCCCCGATATTAGATCCTAACCCTAAATACGCGGTTACTTCTCCCAATTTTCGGGTCTCCACCCTCTCACTATTGCGTCAGTCATCCGGCTAACTTTTACCATTTCTTTTACGTCGTGGACCCTGATGATGTCAACACCTTCAGCTATCGACAGTGCTATGGTGGAGGCGGTTCCTTCAATGCGTTGATCCGGAGGTGACTCAAGGATATAGCCGATCGTAGACTTCCTTGAGGTACCAATGAGCAAGGGGTATCCTAGTGTTGAGAATTCTTTTAATCTTTTAATAATCTCCAAGTTTTGATCAGGAGTTTTGCCAAAGCCTATGCCTGGATCTATGATGATGTTCCGTTTGGCGACTCCACAATCAAGTGCTACGTTTATGCTGTTATTCAAGCTTTCTAACATGTTGGGAATCAAATCATTATATTGGGTGGTAGGTTGGTTGTGCATCATGATAATAGGAGTTTCATATTCCGCAGATATTAGGGCTATATTGGCATTGTATTTTAATCCCCAGATATCATTGATGATGCTAGCCCCAGTTTCAATGGCGGCCCTAGCAACGACTGGTTTATATGTATCCACGCTGATTGGGATATTTACAGCGTCAATGAGTCCTTCTAATGCTGGGATTAATCTTCGGAGTTCTTCGTCGTCAGTTATTTCTTCATGCCCTGGTCGGGTAGATTGGGCACCGACGTCTAATATATCAGCTCCTTCCGTCTGAAATCTTAAACCTTGGTCTATTACCGATTGGACATCGTCATCAAATCCATCTCCCGAAAAAGAATCCGGACTAACATTAATTATGCCCATTACGTAAGTTCGAGATCCCCAAACTAGTGGTTTGTTATTCGCGACGTTTAGCTGAATATGATGGTTAGATGAGGGATTTGTTTCAGTCATTGTCCTAGTCATTGATAATATAAACTGGCTACTGTGTCTTTATTTTACTCGTAGATGCCGTATATTGCATACGTTACTTGGACTCTGCTAGCATGGCTATACATTAGTAATGTACCAATATATTGGGAGGATCAGTGACATCAGAAAATAGGTTGGTCGACGAGAAAATCCAAGCGCTGAATGAGATGAGGCTGGACTCCCAAAAAGGTGGTGGTCAACAGCGTATAGATCAACAGCATAGCCGCGGCAAATTAACTCCAAGGGAGCGTATAAACCTTCTCATGGATCAAGGTACGTTCCAAGAGTTAGACGCTTTCGTAACCCACAGATCAACTGATTTTGGACTTGAAGATAGAAAATTTCTGGGTGATGCCGTAGTAACCGGATATGGGATGGTTGATGGCCGACAGATTTTTGCATATGCGCAAGATTTTACGGTAATGGGAGGCTCTTTGTCCGAGGTAGTAGGTCAAAAAATTTGTAAAGTGATGGATTTGGCGGGTAAATCGGGCTGCCCAGTGATCGGGTTGAATGATTCAGGAGGAGCTAGGATTCAAGAAGGTGCCAACAGTTTGGCAGCATACGGGGATATATTTTTGCGAAATACACTTTATTCTGGCGTTGTACCACAAATCTCAGTAATTTTAGGTCCTTCTGCTGGTGGAGCGGTGTATTCACCTGCGATCACAGATTTCATATTCATGGTAAAGGGTACTGGACAGATGTACATTACTGGTCCAGACGTAGTTAAAGCTGTTACAGGGGCTGAAGTAACCCATGAAGAATTGGGAGGGGCCGATTCCCACGCTTCATTAAGCGGAGTTGCTCATTTCGTTCATGATAATGAAGAAGAATGTATAGAGGCTGTTAGAAGGCTATTAGCGTTCCTCCCTAGTAATAATCTGGACGAATCTCCCTTTTTGCCAACTAATGATTCAAAAACTCAAGGAAATCCGCAGTTAAGATATGTGGTTCCTGATGAGCCAAACAAACCCTACGATGTAAGGGATATAATTGACCTAATAATTGACGAAGAAGACTTTTTGGAAGTGCAATCTAGGTTCGCTCCAAACATAGTGATAGGGTTTGGCCGCTTTGACGGTCGAACGGTCGGTATAATTGGTAATCAGCCTGCCTACTTAGCCGGAGTGCTGGATATAAATGCCTCCTCCAAAGCTTCAAGATTCGTTAGGTTTTGTGATTGTTTTAATATCCCGCTTGTGACTTTAGTTGATGTTCCAGGATTTATGCCCGGTGTTGATCAAGAATACGGAGGAATAATCCGTCATGGTGCCAAGTTGATATTCGCGTATGCCGAAGCTACGGTTCCCAAAATTTGTGTCATTACGCGGAAGGCTTATGGTGGTGCTTATATAGTGATGAGTAGTAAACATCTGAGATCAGATATTAATTTGGCTTGGCCAGGATCAGAAATCGCAGTGATGGGACCTGAAGGAGCAGTTAACATAATTTTTAGAGATCAATTGAATGCCTCTGAGGATCCTGAGTCTCTACGGCATCAGCTTATCCAAGATTATCAAGATACGTTCACGAATCCATATGTGGCTGCTAACAGAGGATATCTCGATGATGTAATAGATCCTGCAGAAACTCGGCCAGCTATTATTAAAGCTCTTAATATGTTGCAAAATAAAAGAGATTCCCTGCCGGCTAAAAAGCATGGTAATATTCCGCTTTGATTCTGTTAATGTGAGAATTTTCAAGGTATAGATCATGAAATTTGGTATTTTCGATCAATTACCCTGCTCAGAGGAGCAAATACCAAGCCAACGATATCGAGATGTGGTTTCACAAGCCAAATTGGCTGACGAACTCGGATTTGATCAGGTTTGGTTGGCTGAGCTTCATTTCAACCCGCTTTTTTCGATTATGCCGGCTCCTTTAATGGTCGCTTCGGCGATAGCGCAGACGACAAAAAATATACTTATCGGTACAGCGGTAAACTTGGTCCCGTTGCATCAACCTATCAGGCTTGCTGAGGAAGTCGCCACTTTAGATCAATTGTCAGAAGGGAGGGTTATTTTTGGTATCGGTAGGGGTGCCCAACCGAGGCAGTATCAAGGGTATGGGATAGATATAGATGAGGGTAGAGGACGGTTCTTGGAAGCATTGACCTTGATCAAACATGCCTGGGGCCATGAAGAAGCGCATTTTGACGGTCATTACTACAATGTAGACAAAGTTAATGTAGTACCAAAACCATATCAATTGCCAAATCCTCCAATTTATATTGCGGCTAATAGTGAAGATACTTTCGGAATGGTTGGAGAACTAGGTCATAATCTTTTGGTGGCTCCTTTAGTTGTTTCTAGAGAAGGGGCTCTCTCCGGGATTAAAGCATTTAAGAGTGCTGTGGAAGTACATAATTTTAATACCAACATAAATGTGAATATCCCAATTTATGTTACGGAGGACTATGCCAAGCTTAAGACCGGATATCAATTTACGGTAAATAATTACCTCGCCACATTGCAACAGAACAGATCTAATGCAGCTTCGCGGGCTGCGAGCTTGGACTATGAAACAGTTTATGATGACTACGCTGCTATCGGGACGCCAGAACAAGTGGTTTCGAAATTAAGATTTTTCCAGCGGTTGTTTGATCCGCAGGAATTCATGGGATGGTTTAATATCGGTGGCATGCTCCCTCATGAAGAAGTGGCCAACTCCATGAAACTATTTGCTGAAAAGGTGATTCCACAATTTAAATAGGAGTCTACTGGATAAGTTCATTCGTTGGAAGGTAATTGTGACTTTATTTGATCATGGGCGCCATCTTCATACCAAAAAATTTGCTCCATTACCAGATCGCATGAGGCCTAGATCCTTTTCTGAATTCATAGGACAGAGACATCTTTTATCTGAAGACCGGGTATTGAGGCGTTCAATAGAGGCTGGATCTCTTCCTTCGTGCATTCTGTGGGGGCCTCCAGGTACTGGTAAAACTACGTTATCTAGGATAATGGCCGCATCTACTCAGTCTTATCGTGAAGAGGTAAGTGCTGTTACCGCAGGCGTTGTGGATTTACGACGGATAATCTCGGAAGCTCAAGAGCGACAAGGGATGTTTCAACAGTCGACGGTTCTGTTTGTAGATGAAATACATAGATTTAATAAAGCTCAACAAGATGTCATATTGCCACATGTGGAGAACGGTACTTTTACCCTCATCGGGGCTACTACAGAAAATCCGTCCTTTGAAGTCATTGCTCCGTTACTCTCACGATGCCGTGTTTTTAAACTTGAGTCGTTAGGCTATGATGATTTGGAAGCTGTAATCAATAAAGCGTTAACAGATTCAGACAGAGGTTTAGGTTTACTACAAGTTAGTCTTGAATCAGAAGCGTTGGAAATTTTGATCAATATGTCGAACGGAGATGCTCGTATAGCTCTAAACGTACTTGAAATGGCTACTGTGGCTCTTCCTAGTGATCATGCGTTTGTGCTTACTTCGGACACTATAGTAGATGCAATGCAATGCAGTACACCTTTTTACGATAAATCAGGAGATGCACATTACGATACCATTTCAGCTTTTATCAAATCCATTCGCGGATCTTCTCCAGATGGAGCACTTTATTGGCTAGCCAAGATGATTAATGCTGGAGAGGACCCGTTATTTATAGCCAGACGCCTTGTTATCTCTGCATCAGAAGATATAGGCATGGCTCGACCGGAGGCGTTATCGGTAGCCATGGCTGCTCAACAGGCTGTTCATTTTTTGGGCATGCCTGAAGCTAGAATTCCTTTAGCGGAAGCTACAGTTTATTTATCCGCTGCTCCGAAGAGCAACTCTGCATATTTGGGATTAGAATCTGCGTTATCGGACGTCAGGGATAGGCCTAACGAGCCAGTACCCCTTCATCTGAGAAATGCTGCTACGGATTTGATGTCTGATATGGATTATGGGAAAGGATACAAATATGACCATGGATACGAAGGGCATTTCTCGGGACAACAGTATTTGCCGCCTTCAGTTCAGGGCCAGCGTTATTATATCCCTACGGATGAAGGTGATGAATCCATTGTTAAGGATAGACTGACAAATCTATGGGGAGAAAATAGTTAGGCCAGTGATTTTATTAACTCTTCAGACTGAACTATATCTGCTTGCCGAGGGAAAATACGTGTCATCAGGAAGTCGTGTACCTCTATGTCCTGATCTGAGCAACAGTCTTCGACTATCAAAATTCTGTAATCTAAGTCGGCTGCATATCGAGTAGTCGATAAAACAACTCCGCTCGTTGCATACCCTAAGATTAATATTGTTTCTATATCATTGGCCTTTAAAGTCATATCTAGATCTGTGCCAAACAAAGCATTGACTCGGTGTTTTCCAGCTACTATTTCACCGGCTATGGGTTGGACTTCAGGATGTATCACTTGCAACGGATCGCTTACGGCGGGTTGCCCTGAAGCTTTTCGCTGGCTGAAGGTCTTGTTCCTGTCGCTGATTTCGGGATACCCCTCCCTAAATACAGTAGCTGAATAACATATTAAAAGGCCGGATCGCCTGGCGGCTTGTTGTAGGGCTACTGTTTTTTTTACTACATCTCTATTCACAGCGTGAGGTATGCTTGACATCATATCGGAGTAGAAGTCTGCGATTAGTAAAGCTGTCTTGGATTTGGTAAGGGTTATATTAACCATTATCTGCTCCCAACGATGTATATATGTTTAAGACTCTCCGACTGGCTAGCTTTAATTATCCTTTGTATTCATTTGCCTAACTACCTTAGAGACACGAGATAATGCTTCGTCAATATCGGATGATGAGATGTGACGATGAGTCACCATTCGTAACGATTGTTGGCCAGGATAGGTGACTAGTACGTCTTCTTCAGATAACGCGTTTATTACATCATTGGCGTTGCCTACTGATTGGGCTATCTCAAAAATAACAATGTTCGTTTTAATAGAATCAGGATCTACGGATATACCTTCGATGTTTGCGAGGCCTTGTGCTAATCTCCTAGCGTTACTGTGGTCATCGGCCAAGCGTTCTACCATGTTATCAAGGGCTACCAAGCCTGCTGCAGCGAGTACTCCGGCCTGACGCATTCCTCCGCCAACCATTTTTCTCCATTTATGAGCACCCTCTATGAACTCATGGGTTCCACATAGTACCGATCCAACAGGGCAACTTAGAGCTTTAGACAGACAGAATGACACATCGTCGACGTCCTTTACGAGAGCCTCTGGAGGTACTTCCAGAGCAACGGAAGCATTAAAGAGACGAGCACCATCCAAATGTACGTTGGATCCTGATTCATGGGCTATATCACAAACTCTTTTTGTATCGTCAGGTGTTAAAACACCTCCACTACAACGGTTGTGGGTATTTTCCAGGCATACCAAAGTGGTTGGTGGCATATGGACATTGCCTTTAGGACGGATAGCATTTCTCAGATCATCTATGTTGATGCGTCCCTGGGAGTCATTAGGGACCAACCGTATTTGAGCTCCTGCTAGAGCTGATGCTCCTGCTGATTCGTTCCAAAACATATGTGCCTGATCACCCATTATAATTTCATCCCCTCGTTTGCAATGAGTTAGGGCTGCAACCAAATTACTCATGGTCCCACTGGCCATCAGGAGACCAGCCTCTTTACCTAGTAAGTTAGCTGCTTTTTCTTGAAGTTTGTTAATTGAGGGATCTTCACCATAGACATCGTCGCCAACTTCTGCATCTGCCATGGCTCGTCGCATCTCATCTGAGGGTTTCGTTATGGTGTCACTTCGCAAATCAATTGTGGCCATTGTATATCTCCTGATAGCTAGATCAGTTTAAATTAGTGGGATTTATAGAGGACAATTCTAGCAGGATTCCTTGCCAAACACTATTCGATTACCTAATATTGACGCTAATAGAGAATAAGAGGTGGAAACATGCGTCAAAGCGCTGTGACTTTCAAGGCTAAAGGTCTAAATTTTGAAGGAGTCATATCTACACCGGCTGATGCAAAAGGAAAATTGCCGGGCGTAGTTATCTGCCATCCGCATCCGCTACATGGTGGGAATATGGACAACAACGTGGTGCTTGCCGTAGCTTTCGGGTTAGTTGAAAAAGGACACGCTGTCCTTAGATTCAATTTTAGGGGAGTGGGCAATAGTGAAGGAGACCATACTAGGGGAGAAAAAGAATATGAGGAAGCCTTGGGAGCCTTAGACTTTATGAAAGCATGGGATCAAGTTGATCATAACAAA
The DNA here is from genome assembly GCA_913052545.1 of uncultured Chloroflexota bacterium. Next base: position 5,802 of record CAJXEF010000013.1, on the reverse strand, counting down.
TTAGGTATTTGCGGATATTCCTTTGGTACCAGGGTGATACTGGCTAGCCCGGAATTGCAGAAACTCCCAAAGGTTTTTGCTTTTGTATCGCCGTCATTGGAAGCATTGGAAGATTCCACTTTAAAAAAAGACAAACGGCCCAAATTTGTGATAACTGGTAATCGGGATAAGCTAGTTGGATCAGAAGGTTTAGAAACTATGTGGGAAACTTTCGAGTTAAAACCAGACTTCAAAGTCATCGACGGTGCAGATCATTTTTGGATGGGTATGGAACCCAAGGTGGCAGAGCCTGTTTCGGAGTTTTTTACGAATAATTTATAGTGACACTTAATGCATGATTTCCGTAAACATTTCTCTAGGCAAACTGAGGGTCCAGCAGAAGAGTCGCGGCCACTGTCCTCAATAAACCGGCATTTGATCACCTGTCAACTGGCGATAATAATTTTTGTATCGGACCAATTTACCAAATATGTTGTAAGGGAATTATTACCCTATAGGTCATCCTTTCCCGAGCAGGGGTTTTTTAGATTTACTCACACTCACAACACAGGGAGCGCTTTTGGAGTTCTGCAAGGCCAAAATTCACCTCTGATATTCGTAGCCATTATTGGTATTACTGTCTTGCTCATTATCTACTTTACCCAGCCAAAACCGAACAAATGGCTTAGTTTAAGTATAGGGTTGCAGATTGGAGGAGCTGTTGGTAACTTGGTTGATCGCTTACATCAAGGCTGGGTGACCGATTTTCTAGATGTGGGTCCGTGGCCTATTTTTAACATAGCTGACTCGTCTATAGTGATTGGCCTTACCTTGTTGTGTTGGATTTATATGAAATCGCCAACGTCGCCGCCCGACTCAAAAATACGGATTGGACAACGTGAAGATTCTTGGTCTGGAAACTATGGCTGGTGTGGTGGATGCGGGGGGAATATGATTGTTACCTATGAAGGAAGGCGATGCGGGGAATGTGGTGCATCGCATAGTTTAGATGGTGATTAATCAGGCCGTGTTTGGACAACTGAACGAGGTTATAAATCGGCCACATATTGGTTTCAATGTTTTCAGTGAGTTATTATGTGGTTGATTTTATCCATAATAACAATATCTGCAATTTGTGTGATTCCATAACGGGAATTCATGGAGTGTTTATTGCCGTCATCAGCTTAGTTTCTGTAAAATACTTAAATAAATGTTAAAAAGATAATCATGGGGTTACAAGAGGAAACTAAAACTTATAAGGTTACAGTAGATGCGGACAGGTTAGACCGATTTTTGGCATCTCAAGGCCTGGAAATAACTCGTAGCCAAATCCATAGGCTTATAGAGGACGGCCAAGTAGCCATTAACGGTCTTCATGCCAAACCATCCCAGAAAGTCCGATCCGGAGATATTATTGTATTGACTATCTTGCCGCCTAAACCTCTTGCCTTGGTTCCCCAGGATATTCCCGTACCTTTGATATATCAGGATGACCATCTGATCGTGCTGGATAAACCATCCGGCTTGTCAGTTCATCCGGGACCTGGCCACCCTGATGGAACTTTGGTGAACGCTTTACTGGCCCATTGTCCAGATATAAAAGGAGTTGGGGGAGTAATTCGGCCAGGCATCGTCCACAGGTTAGACAAAGATACTTCTGGGTTGATGGTAGTTGCTAAAACCGATACTGCTCATCTTAGCCTTTCAAAGCAGCTGAAAAACAGAGAAGTGGTCAAAGGATATTTAGCAGTAAGTAAAGGCTCAATAAATCCTGTGGAGGGACTGATAGACCTACCGATTGGACGGGATCCGAAGAATCGAAAAAAAATGGCCGTGATTGAGGGAGGGAGAGACTCAAAAACTCGTTATAGGGTTGTTGAACATCTTAACGGGTATGAAATTCTACAAGTATATTTAGAAACTGGGAGAACTCATCAAATCAGGGTTCATTTGGCTTATATGGGTCATGCGTTACTAGGGGACCAAGTATACGGGAAAGGTAATTCGTTACTCGGTCGTCAATTCCTTCATGCTAATCATCTAAAATTTATACATCCTGTAACAGATATGCACATGGAGTTTCGTTCTAATTTGCCGGATGAAATGTTAGTCGTAATTGATGAGCTTAAGTCCAGTTAAATCAGGTTGCCGTATGGTATCAAAGGTACCGAAGCCCGTATCCAGATTAAACAACATGTTGTTCTATGAGCATTTGTTCATTGAATATTAGAACTTATCTATTGTGATAAAATAGCCTTTAATTTTTACGAATTCTAAATTATTACGAATAATACAAATGGTAGCAGCTAATTCCAATACTCCATCAGATTTCATTCGTAGCACGATTGCGGATGATTTGGAAACCGGTAAATTTGAAGGGAGAGTCGTCACTAGATTCCCTCCTGAACCAAATGGCTATTTACATATTGGCCATGCAAAATCGATATGTCTGAATTTTGGTATAGCAGATGAACATGCCAACGCAGTTTGTCATCTCCGATTTGACGATACTAATCCTAATCGAGAAGATGAAGAATTCGTAATGTCGATTCAAGAGGATGTTAAATGGCTCGGGTTTGATTGGGCCGATCATCTGTATTTTGCATCGGATTATTTCGAAGAGCTTTACCAATTCGCGATCGAACTCATAAAGCTAGAGAAAGCTTACGTAGACAGCCTTACATCGGAACAGATCCGTGTTAATCGTGGAACTCTGACTTCACCTGGACAAGACAGCCCGTATAGAAATCGTTCTGTTGAAGAAAATCTAGAGTTGTTTTACCGTATGAAATCTGGTGAATTCGCGGACGGGGAACATGTGTTGCGGGCTAAAATAGATATGTCATCCCCAAACATAAACATGAGAGACCCTACTCTCTACCGAATCCGGAAAGTTGATCATCAACGAACTGGGGATAAGTGGTGCATTTATCCTATGTATGACTTCGCGCATGGATTGTCAGATTCTTTGGAGAAGATTACACACTCTCTGTGTACGTTGGAATTCGAAGACCATAGACCACTATATGACTGGTTTATAGATGCCTTGAACGTTTATCATCCTCAGCAAATAGAGTTTGCCAGGCTTAATATTTCGCATACTGTTTTGAGCAAACGGAAACTTCGGTATCTAGTCGAAGCAGGTTTAGTATCCGGATGGGATGATCCACGTATGCCTACTTTGTCAGGGCTGAGGAGAAGGGGATATACCCCTCAAAGTATTCGTAACTTCTGCGATCGCATTGGTGTTGCAAAACGGGACACAACAGTAGATGTCGCTCTGTTAGAGCACTGTCTCAGAGAAGATTTAAATCAGAATGCTCCAAGAGTAATGGGAGTGCTCAGACCTCTAAAGGTGATAATCGACAATTATCCTGAAGGTAAGACAGAGCAACTTGAAGCGGTAAATAATCCAGAAAAACCAGAGGAAGGGACTCGTTTTGTTTCGTTTGGTCGTACGTTGTTTATCGATCAAGGAGACTTTTTAGAAGATCCACCTAGAAAATTCTATAGATTGTCTCCGGGCATGGAAGTAAGACTGAGGTACGGATATTTGATAACTTGCGTAGGGGTAGTTAAGGATCCAGAAACAGGGGATGTAGTTGAAGTGCATTGCACATATGATCCGGAATCACGAGGAGGTACGGCTCCGGATGGCCGCCGGGTCAGAGGTACTATCCACTGGGTTTCAGGAGAGGATTCTATACCGGCTGAAATTCGGTTGTATGATTATTTGTTTGAGGAAAACGATACAGCTGAAGATGTAATCGGAGATGGAGCTGGAAATGGAATTAATCCTGATTCCTTATCAATTATCGAAGATGCCCGAGTAGAGAGTAGTTTATCTAAGGTCTCGGGTGGTGATATCTACCAATTCGAAAGAGAAGGTTATTTCGTAGTGGACACAGTTGAACACGATACTGGACATTTGGTGTTCAATCGTGCCGTGTCACTGAGAGATACTTGGGCTAGGGTCCAACGAAATCAAGAATAAATGGACGTTAATTTCTATGCCTTCTATATGATGCCATGACAGCTTATTCATTTAAATTATAAGTTTGACGCAGAGGTTTTGATTGTGTCGCAAAGGATTAGAGTTCGCTACGCTCCCAGCCCAACAGGACAGCCACATATTGGTAACATCAGGACGGCTTTGTTTAATTGGTTATTTGCCCGAAACAATGGCGGAGATTTCATTGTAAGGGTTGAGGACACTGACCAAGAACGGCTTGTTCCGGGGGCAGTAGACAGTATATTGGATGGATTGGATTGGTTGAACATAGATTGGGATGAAGGTCCCAGGATAGGTGGGCCGTATGGGTCTTATTTTCAATCGGAACGTTTAGAGCTCTATGCGGAGGCAGCTAATCGTTTGATATCCCAGGGGGATGCTTACCGTTGCTACTGCACCAAAGAGCGGTTGGATGAAGTCCGGAAAGAACGTCAGCAACAAAAGCTGGATACTTCTTATGACAGGCACTGTCTAGAACTAGGTCAATCCGAATTAGAAACTCTCGAACAGAGCGACTTGTCCTTTGTAGTGAGATTCGCTATGCCTACTGAAGGCATAACCCAGGTAGAGGATTTAATAAGGGGTAACGTGGAATGGCAGAATCGTCTATTGGATGACTTTATCATATTGAAATCTGATGGATTTCCAACCTATCACTTGGCGGTAGTGGTAGATGATCATTTTATGGATATTAGCCACGTTCTGAGGGCTGAAGAATGGCTTTCTAGTACCCCGAGGCACATTAATCTTTACCGAACTCTTGGATTTGATCCTCCAGAATTTGGACATCTTCCCATGATTCTCGGGACTGATCGATCAAAGCTATCTAAACGCCACGGAGCTACGTCGATTCTTGAATATCGCGAGGAAGGATTCCTGAATGATGCTGTTAAAAATTTTATGGTTTTACTCGGTTGGTCATTTGACGACCACACAGAGGTAATGTCCAATGAATTCCTTGTAAATAATTTCGATTTAAAAAGAGTAGGCAAACCGGCCGCTATATTTGACATCGAAAAATTGCAATGGATGAACGGCTTGTACATCAGAGATCTTACGTCCGATCAATTAGCGGATCGCATGATGCCCTTCTTGGAGAGAGATTTACGGGATGATATCAAGCCGGTGGACGGAGAATATCTGCTACGTATAGTCCCTTTGATTCAAGAACGATTAAAGACTCTTAATGATTCTGCTGATATGGTTTCCTACTTTCTTGAGGAGTGTCCTACATATGATTTGGACATGTTATACGGTAAAGGTGGAGAATCAGATATCACTAGCCAATTCTTAGATCTTTGTCTGGAAGAGATAACCAAACTGAAGAACTTTACGAGTTCTGAATTGGAACGCATTTTGCGAGATGCTTGTGACAACAAAGGATTTTCAATTAGACAATCGTTTGGATCACTAAGAACAGCCATGACAGGTCGTACTGCCACGCCTCCTCTGTTTGCAATTATGGAAGTTATGGGCCGCCAACGAGTGATAGATAGGTTAGAAGCGGCGGTTCGGAAAGTTGCGTGAATTATCTATGAGTCGGTATCTAATGATCTTGGCGGCGTCATTCTCGCCTAGGATTTCGCTTTTTCCTCAATAATAATCCTTTTCAGGCTAACAGTCTTCCTTCTGATTGAGTCGATATTTATTTTCCATTCGCTAAAAAAGTGACCTTGATTGGCTAACTGTATTGGGTGAGTGTCACCTACGGAAGCTAGAGTTTCGTGTTATATCTTGGCGGTTACAGTCAAAAGTGCACATAGTGGATAAGTAGTAAAAAAGGGAACGACCAATGCAATTGGTCGTTCCCG
>CAJXEF010000012.1 GCA_913052545.1 uncultured Chloroflexota bacterium | reverse complement strand
TCAAGGTCATTGCTTCACCCATACTAAATTTGGCTTTATTTTAAAGCAATTGTAACACGGTGTTATAGGTTGCTTTTCCCATATAATATCCTCACTATTGTCTTGATCTAATTTTTTAACGGTCAATGAGTGTGAAGTCAAAAATATCCTGTATTCTTGGATTTATAGTAATAATATGGATCGTCGAGATTTTTAATGGACTTTTAGGCCATCGCCTAAATTCTTGGGGGATTTACCCAAGGACTATATCGGGCTTGATCGGTATTCCGGCTGGGCCATTTCTCCACGGTGGTTTAGGCCATATCATCTCCAATACAGTCCCATTCTTGATTCTAGGTAGTTTGGTAAGTTTGAAGGGTAGTACGAGATGGATTGGCGTTTCCTTGGTGATAGTCCTTTTGGGTGGACTGGGAGTCTGGCTAATAGGTCGTCCTGCCATCCATGTTGGGGCGAGTGGTTTGGTATTCGGCTATTTTGGATACCTAGTAGCAAGTGGTTGGTATGATCGCAAGGTTAGCTCTGTTTTGATCTCCATAGTGGTAATTATTTTCTATGGGGGAATGTTGTTTGGGGCTTTGCCGACCACAGGTTTTATTTCCTGGGAGGCGCATTTGTCTGGATTAATCGCAGGGATTATTGCAGCGCGATTGATGAGGCAAAGTAAGGTTAACCAGAAAAAGTAATGTCTACTTTATGTGATTGACTCAAGCTAGATCCAAACATAGACTACGATTCAGTGAATTAGCAAAGTCTGTTGTTTGGAACTACGGAGGTTTGATGCGGATTTGTTCATTTCAGCCTGGGGCTACTGAAATAGTTTTTGCGCTAGGTTTAGAAGATCATTTAGTAGGGGTTACGGCTCGTTGTGATTATCCACACGGGGCTTCTAGCAAACCTGTGTTGGTGCACAGTGTATTCGAAGGAGGTCACCATACAAGTGGTGAGATTACTCGAATAATGTCAGAAAGGATTAGCAAAGGTTTGGGACTCTATGAAACTGATATTGCCGCTTTGGAGAAAGCTGCCCCTGATTTATTGTTGACCCAGGCTATATGTGATGTTTGAGCGCTATCCTATCGGCAGGTGGCCGAATTAAGCAAAAAGTTACCAACCGAACCCCAGGTTATTTCGTTAGACCCCACATACATAGGGGATGTATTAGACGATATTCGAAAAGTGGGCATTGCCACTGACAAATCGGACTTGGCGGATAATTTGGCAGATAGTTTGGAAACCAGAATCAATACTGTCCGAGAGATCGCGCTCAAGTCTTCGGATCGTCCTAGAGTATTACAACTAGAGTGGACAGAACCTTTACTATCAGGTGGGCATTGGGTGGTCGAAATGGTGGAACTTGCTGGAGGGATTAGTGTATTTGGAGACAAAACTCAGAGTTCTATGCGCTTAGATTGGGATGAAATAGTAGCTAGTCAGCCAGAGGTAATCTTGTTGATGCCATGCGGATTTGATTTGGATAGAGCTCGGGAAGATATCCCCACGTTAACTTCTTTAAGGGGATGGGATTCTCTCCCCGCAGTTCAGCAAGGAAGGGCGTATGTGCTGGATGCATCTGCTTACACAAGTCGATTGGGGCCAAGGTTGATTACTGGGTTGGAGATAATGGCCGAGTTAATTCATCCAGAATTGTTTTCGGGGATGATACCAGAGAGATCAGTAGATGTGATTTAAGTCGTCACAAATGCGAGGTTACTAACCAATGTTCTGGCTAATGATCCAATTCTAGTTTCTCTTTATAGTCTGGATCATACCCTGCCACCCAACCCAACTCTTCTTGTCGACTTAATGGCACCATGGAAGGAATGCTCGCACCAGATAACTGTTTGCCTATAGCTTCCTTTTCATCAAGGTACGATATGTCGGATTCTTCTAATCCAAGTATATCTCTTAGTACATAATCGTTAGCTTCTCCCATTTGAGGAGCTTGTCCTCGGATCGTGACGTCGCTACTTTCAAGGTGCCACCCGCGACTCACATATTCGCGTTTACCCAGGCCAGTTTCAGGGCTGTGTTCGACACTTTCAAAGAAACCACGAGCACGAAAATTCGGATCTGATAACATTCCAAGTGCGTTTAATACTGCTCCGCAAGGGATACCATTATTTTGCAATATTTCCATGACTCGGGTTTGTTTATACTGGCGTGTCCATTCTTTTATAAATGGATCCAAATCGTCTTGATTCGAATGGCGCGATACGGGGTCTTTAAACCTATTATCTTGGGCCAGATTATCCTTTCCTAATAAATTATAAAAGGATTTCCATTCCTCGTCGTTTCTTATAGCTAAAACTACCCATTCGTCTTTGCCTTTACAAGGGAAACACCCGTGTGGTGCAAAATATTCGTGGCGATTACCAATACGCCTAGATCTGGTTTGATTGAATGTATAATCTAAAAGTCCTTCTCCCATGAACGAAGTGCCAACTTGGTACATGGCTAAATCTACCCAACTACCTTGGCCCGTCTTAGTCCTGTGGATGAGAGACCCCAGTATCGCTAACTGTGCTGTCCAACTAGCCAGGAAATCAGTATAAGAATTAGCTATTTTATTTGGAACTGTTCCCTCTATGCTGTGCCCATCATAAGTGGAATCTAGGTAGCCCGTGAATGCTCCCGTTCCGTGGGTAGGTTCTAAGGCGGTTGCCATAGCACCGAAATTCGAAAAAGGACCATTATGTCCATATCCTGTATTAGACACCATTATTAAATCGGGCTTTATATTTTTGAGAGTAGGGTAATCGAGCCCAAATCTAGCTAAAACTCTGGGGGTGAAGTTCTCTAAGAATATATCGCTTATCTGGATCAAATCTTTAATGATTGAGATAGAATCAGGCACTCGTAGATCCAATGTTAAACTACGTTTACCCCTGTTTAGTGTTTGAAATGTACCCCCCCGTTCCCAATAATTGTCTCCAGGTTGGTTATCTGGATATGGCCCATTTAAAGTCCTGGTGGTATCTACGAATTGAGAATGATGAGTATCAATCTTAATCACTTCTGCGCCCATGTCCGCCAAGTATGCGCCAGCGTAAGGCATCGCAAATACTCTGCTTAGGTCTAGAACTCGAATTCCTTGAAGAGGCTTATTCGCCATTGTTGGTTACACCTACGTATATTATTACGGATGTAATTGATCCTTTTAGATTATTCCGTTTGACCGTAATAATGTTAATTCTTTTCTTTTAAACCCAAGCTGGTTAAAAATTTCCCAATTGTGTTGCCCCAAAAGAGGAGCTGGTTTTTCTATCTTGAATTCTTGATCAGATATCACGGGTCCGAGCCCTGGATATCTATTTTCCCCTACTATTGGATGGTCTACAGTTACAAAGAATCCTCTCGAGTCGAGATGAGGACATTCCACCAGGTCTCCCGCATCTTGAGCCATACCAAAGACAAGTCGCCGTTCCCCAGAAGCTTGAAACAAAGGTTTGCGGTCCCATTTTTGTAATCCTTGTTCTAATAACGCCTTTAACTCTTCGCCGTGTTCGATGCGCCCTGGGCCTGTCTCAAACTTAGGATCCTGTAAGCCTTCTTCTCCAATTAAATCTGTAAAAACTGACCAGGGTTGAGATCCCTGTATGGATGGGACTACGTATCCATCTCCGGCTGGCATCAGTTCTTCTATACCTGAGCCCCTAATCGGCCTGCGTCCTTTGATAGCTCCCATATAATTATAATAAGGAATTGCTTGCACCAGGTGACTAGCCATGCATTCTGTGGCGCATACGTCTACGTGTTGACCATTTCCCGTAGTTAATCTTTGAAAAGTGGCTGCCAACGTGGCCACTGCCGCATTTATTCCTGCGATGTAAAACGATTGGTTAAGTACATTCCGTAAGGGTTCCTGGTCTGAGTCTCCAGAGTGATACATAAGCCCGCTTAAAGCGCATATCACTATATCGGTATATTCCATATTCTTGTACGGACCAGAATATCCGAAAGGTGTGATCGATGTGACTATTAAACCAGGATATCGGGAAGATAGTATATTGGGATCTACTCCTAGACTAAGCGATATCTCAGGGGCGAAATTCTCGACTAATATGTCTGCGGTCTCCAAAAGTGACCCTAGTATCTGTTGCCCAGTAATAGTCGCAATATCTAGTGTTATCCCTCTCTTATTAGTATTGAGATACAAAAATGGAATGCTTTTTTCTTGGTGAGCAACATTACCGACGAAAGGGCCATGACGTCGTGCAGAGTCTCCCGAATTGGGTTTTTCTATTTTGACTACGTCAGCACCATAGTCGGCCAACAACTTGCTGCAAAATGGTGAGGAGAATTGAGACCCGAGCTCAATTACTCTCATCCCTTCTAAAAATCGAATGGTCACCAGTTCTCAGCCTCCCATATCAGTGGCAATTGCTGACCTCGCTTGGGTAATATAATCGTCCCTCGCCCAGAAGCAGTTTCTTCTCCTCTGTTGTTACCGAGGGCTACTTGGCAGATAACTCGCCCATAACCGTCGGATTCCTCTTTTGATATCACAGTTCCCGATGCGGTAATAGTATCGCCTGGGAAGTCCATGCCCCGATGCTCCACGTAGAATCGTTTAAACCAACCCTCTTCTCCGGCGAAGTTGATCAGGAGTTGACCTAAATATTGATTCTTCAATGATCCATTGACTACCACGTTAGGCAGACCTTGATGAAGTTGGGCGAACGGCAAGTCCCAATGTATCCTGGCGTAGTTACCGTTAGCAGCAGCCCACCTGACTAGATGACTGGTTGTCATTGGACCCTTGATAACTTTAGGTAGAATTGTACCTATCTCAATATCTTCAAAATATCTTTGCTGATCTACTATGTGCCGCGGTTTTGACATTACTACTTCAGGATCTGGAGGGGAAACTATCACAGATTTTAATTCTGATGCGGTCTCAATATCTCGCGACGCTAGAGTTGCATCAAGGGCTCGATGAATACTTACTCTTTTTGCCAGGCTGATGGTATCACCGTGTTGATCAGTTTGAGTCTCCTGCCGAACAATAAAGACAAGAGATCCTGATCTACCTTGTTTTTCAAAGATGTCTAAAATTTTAAATTGGCGTGTTACCCAGGCGTCTACAAACGGGGGGCGTAAGAATTGCCAATCACTGCCTCCGTTAAAACCATATCCATTAAATGGCAAAGGGACCTGGAAATGAGATTCTTGCCCGGCTCCAAAGTAGCCTAGAGGTGGGGCTATGTCTTTCCATGTCGCTAGAGGAGGGCACATCAGGGATCCAAATCTGCTATTGGTTGCGTAAGTTACATCTACGTATAAAGGATTAGGATCTTCAATGGCGTCTGCGACATCGTAAGCCATTTCTGGGCTAATTGGGAATTTATTTCGCTCGGGAGTAGTTTCTTGCCCTATTATGGATTCTACTTCAGGGGTAATAAGAGTTTGAGGCATAACGTGATAACCTCGCTTGGAATTTTAGATCCAGGGTTGTTTCTGGACTTAAGAGTGCCTTGACCTTTATAAATTTTAGTAATAGACCAGTATTTTACCATGTAGCACACCGTTTAATCGGATTTGTGCGAGATTAGTGCAACGTGATAAACGGTGTACATTGACAAATGTTGAGTTTGAAATTAAACTCGCCGACTAATGACTCCCTGCAACACTACATACAACCTCTCTCGTGGCTTCACTTGAATTCAGGCCTAATGGGCCTGGATTGGTCTGTCACGGCTCCGCACCGTATATAACATTTAAGCTAATTTATTAACCAATCGAAGCTCGTTGGCCTGTCTCATTCTTTATATTTGTATTTAAACTGAGGCCAGACAATGTCGATTGGAATTATGAATAGGTTGATACTGGTTAGTTTTTTAGGCGTTCTTCTAATGTCCATTTTTAGTGGGTGCAGTACCTTGAATGAACATAGTACGTTTAAGGTGGGTGGGATACCCGATCAGAACTCTGCACGGTTGGCTAGAAGATATGACAGCTTTGCGAATTATTTATCAACTGAACTGGGTGTTAAGGTTGAGTACGTTCCCAGTATAAATTACGCTGCCGTGGTGAATGCTTTTGGTAAAGGCGAATTGGATGCAGCGTTCTTCGGCGGGCTAACCGGTGTGCAGGCACGATTGCAAAACCCCGGTTCCGTCGCTTTAGCTCAGCGAGAGAATGATGCTAAATTCCATTCTAAATTTATTGCCGGAAACGACCTACATTTGACTTCTCTTGAAGAACTAAAAACGAGGTCTGGGGAGTTAAGTATTACTTTCGGTAGTGAAAGTTCTACCTCAGGACATCTTATGCCTAGGCATTTTCTGAAAGCAGCCGGAATTGAGGCTGATGTTGACTTTGCAATACCTTCAAACTTTTCTGGATCTCATGATTTAACCTGGCAACTAGTAGAAAGTGGTTCGTTCGACATTGGGGCATTGAACGAGGATGTTTGGGATCGTGCGGTAGAAGAGCAAAAGGTCGATACGTCATTGGTAGACGCATTTTATACTACCCCGGGTTATTATGATTATAACTGGACCGTTCGTTCTGGACTTGATGAGGTATATGGTGATGGTTTCACGGTTAAGTTTCAGAAAGCTCTGTTGAAACTTAACACTGAGGCTCATGGGGGAATTCTTGAGCTGTTTAGTACTGATAAATTCGTACCCACTGAAAATAGCAACTACGACGCTATCGAACTGGTAGCACGAGATTTAAAGATCATTCAATGAATATACACGACAAGAAATCCTTGATATTGGTCGATAATGTTAGCAAATATTATGGGTCCTTCAAGGCACTTGATTCCGTGAGGTTCACAGTGAAAGCAGGTGAACGCGTGGCTGTTGCTGGCCCTAGTGGGAGCGGCAAGAGCAGTTTGTTAAATTCGTTAGCTGGCATCATTCACCCCGAGAAGGGACAGGTACTAGTGGACGGTAACGACTTGGCTAAATTGCAATCAAGAAAAGAAATGTGCAGGTTAGTAGGAATAATACATCAGCAATATGATCTGATTCCCCAGTTGCCCGTGATTCACAATGTTCTGGCTGGCAACTTGGGTCGCTGGGGGTTATTTAATTCTTTATTATCGTTGGTCTGGCCTAGGGACCGTCGCCAGGTACAAGATATATTGGGGGAGTTGGGAATAGCTGACAAAATAGATGACCTGACATCGAAACTCTCTGGCGGGGAGCAGCAGCGGGTTGCTATTGCTCGGATGATGATTCAGTCCCCACAGCTAGTCTTGGCTGATGAACCAGTGGCATCCCTCGATCCAGCTAGGGCTGAGGAAGGGTTAAAGCTCATTACGGATCTGACTATCGATTCGAATAAAACCTTAGTGATTACTCTTCATTCTCCTCATTTAATCAGCGCATATTGCTCGCGGGTAATCGGGTTACGGGAAGGGAAATTAATTTTCGATTTGCCTACTTCTGAAGTAGATGAACATCATTTTCATCAATTGTACGATATAGGCCATTAACTGCAGGAGTTTGTTATTGAAATTCCAGTCGGTAATTATAACCAGGCACCGCGGATTGTTGTTGTTACTCCTAGGCGTATTCGCCTGGAGCCTGTGCAGCGTTAATTGGTCAGGACCTATTATCCATACTGGAGGGAGTTCTTCTTTCCTGAAGCTCTGGTTGTCACTATTCCCTCCAGATCTCTCTCCAGATTTTTTATGGATAGCTTCAAAAGCTACTTGGACGACCTTCACTTTTGCTGTAATGGGTATCGTTTTGGCGATTTCATTGGGATTACCCATGGGGGTTATAGCATCCGGTATCTTGTTTGAACGGGCTTCCTCTAACCGCGTACCTATTATCATAGTATTCAGGGGGTTGCTGGGTGGAATGCGTGCTGTTCACGAGCTAGTTTGGGCAGTGGTTTTGGTTGTAGCTATTGGACTCTCGCCAATGGCCGGTATCATATCTCTCGGAATTCCGTATGCTGGTATATTAGGTAGGATTTATGCCGAGTTATTGCAAGGGACACCTCGGGCTCCGATTGATGCCTTAAAGCAGACTGGTGCATCACCACTCAAGATATTATTTTACGGATATATCCCATATCTGCTTCCAGATATGTTGAGTTATACCTTCTATAGATTTGAATGCTCCATTCGAGCAGCGGCTATCCTAAGTTTTATAGGTATCCAAGGTTTGGGATATCAAATTCAACTTTCGTTGCATGATCTGCTTTTCGATCAAGTTTGGACTTTACTTTTGTTCTTAATCATATTGATAGTCTTGGTAGACCTATGGAGTACAAGGGTTCGACGGAGCTTGTTGGCATGAGTAAATTCGTTTCAACTGTAATGCATTCTAGTAAGACGATCCGTCATATAAGTTTTGCTAAAGGATCCCTGTATCTGTTTGTAATTTTTATTATCGTTTCTTGGTGTTTTATTTTCTTACCCGGAGACAGTGGGTTTGTAGACCTTTTTCGCTTACAAACGTGGATCCACGTCAAAATTTTTATATTGAAATTGACGGGCGTGGAGTCTGAATTAACTCCTGCTTTTTTCCAAGTCGATCGATGGATCGCAACTTCAAAATTGGCCTATCGGACTCTAGCTATGAGCGTCTTAGCTATGGCAATAGCTGGTACAGGCGCTTTTTTAACAATGGTGTTGGCTGCTCGGAACGTAAGCAATGGTGATTTAGGTGGAGTTCCTTCTGGATTTGGGATGGTAATGTATTATCTGGTAAGGGCTAACTACATAGTTTCCCGGGCCGTGCCCGAATTAGTATGGGCGATGATAATCGTTTTTTTCTTGTCTCCAGGCCTTTTGCCCGGGGCTCTCGCACTTGGATTGCATAATATTGGTATTGTTGGCCGACTTACGGCAGAAGTGATTGAGAATTTAGATCCAGCGTCATCGGTGAGCCTGAGATCTGCGGGAGCGAGTAATAGTCAGATCCTAATATACGGAATTATGCCTCAAGCAATACCCCATTTTATTACTTACCTTTTATATAGATGGGAAGTAGTGATACGAACTACAGTAGTAGTCGGATTTGTGAGTGCGGGTGGATTGGGTCGTGAATTTATATTGAGGCTAAATTGGTTTCACTATACAGATGTGACACTTATTCTCATCTGGTATCTGTTAATGGTGATCGGCGTCGATTTACTGAGTACATGGCTTCGGAAAGTGGTAGATGTGGATTAATCAGTAAAACTGCACCGGGTAGATTACCTGTATAACTAGACCTTCTTGTAGTGCATCAAAGTATGAATGTGTAGCCATGGGGTTTTGTAACCATCTTCTACTGAAGTAAGCACACATGTTGGCTAGCTGGGTTCCGACCGAATAGTCAGCGTTCATATAGCAGAAATTTTCCAATATCGCGGGGGTGGGAATCTCATCTTCTGAATCTAAGAACTGCTTCATGAATTGCGGTGATACAGTTTTGCCCTCCCCCGCTACTATTAAAGTGTAATCTTTAACCTGCCAAGGAGCGTTCATCATTTCATCAGGGCTCATGTCGGAAACATTCATTTCGTCGACCATCATGTTCAACGCAAACAAGAATTTGTTGATAGCGAACTCGGAGTGGTTATTCCAAGATAGGTATGGACTGTCGCTAGGTTCCCTGAATTTGATGAATTCTCTTTTGTCTATGTATGTAACCAGAACCGGAGTTCTACGGCGTATGAGTAGCTCAAGGCAGTCCTTGATTAGGTCTCCTCTTCGTTCTGGAGACCATGACTTGAAAAAACCTCTTCCTTGGTATATATCCGCGGCTTTTAGTTGTAGAGGTACCCCTGGAGATCCAGGTTGGCTTCCTATGTGTCGTTGGTAAAGTGCATCGAATTCACCGTTTAGTGAGATACATTGGTCTTCGTGTACCATTAGGCCAGTGTAGATATGGTGATATTGGTTAGGATCGTTGACGCTACCGCCGGTGTTACCAGACTCGCCTACAAAAACCAAATTCATGTCTTGTCTCCAGTCCTACAAAGGGGATTCGGATATCAATTAGTCTCCGCGAATAGATTTATATGGTTCAATGAATAGCATTGTTTTTAGAATTAATGCACAAGGGAACATGCCATATTGGCAGTGCTTATGCGGAGCTATTATCCTGTTCCTCTCCCGGTTCAGCCGTATCTCCTCCATCAGGAGCTTCCATAGTCTCTTCTACTGCCCGGGCAACTTCTATTCTTGCTATGACTTCTTCTATATCCGTGGTTAAGGTTACATTGCCACCGAGTTCAAGATCGCCTGCCCTGATTGATCCATTAGGGTCCGTTAGCTGAGCCAAGTCAACAACTATTTCGTTTGGTATTTCCAAAGGCATGGCTTCTACGCTTACCTCTCGTAATTGCAATATAACTGTTCCACCTGCCTCTCGAGCACCGGGAGAATCTCCGGTAAGTGAGATTGGTACTTGGGCGGATACTCTTTGATCAGTTCGAACCGCGAGTAAATCTACATGTAAGATATTCCCACGAACAGGCTCCCACTGGATCTCTCGAGCAAATACTAATTGGTCTGTGATCTCATCAGGCACGTTGATGATGATAGGAGTAGTCCCACCGGCTTGGAATAGGGCTCTTATTAGAGTTGATTGGTCACATTGAAGGGCCTTATCATCGACTCCTGGTCCATAGAAGTGGACTGGAATGATTCCTGCTTTTCGCAATGTTTTAACTTTTTTCCCCAATACGACTCGTGTCTCTAGGTTCAGTTGAATAGCCTGGGTAGTCATCTGATGGGTACTCCTCGCGATCCCATTGAATCCATTACAGGTTAAATGGGCTTAATGTTGTAACTATGATAGCATCGGGTAGCCGGAAAAGGAACCTAAGTGGCCTATGTAGATAATTACATGATAATTAGCTTGCAGTTAAGAATTGATAAACGAGCAGTGAATTCATCTTGACACTACAGTTATGATAACAAAAATGGCAGTACGCGGACTTACATTGAGCCACATAACACTTTTTGGAGGTAATTTGGATGGCCTCTCACTCATTGGGTATGTCTCTATTCGAAGCAGCTCGTCAAATGGGTGTCCCTTTTGTTGAAGAAAACGAACCTCTAGACAAGTTTGTCCAAGTTCATGGTCTCAATTTTCATTACCTGGAATGGGGCAATCCTTCTGATCCCACCATCTTCATGTTGCATGGAAATTCTCAGCAAGCTCATAGTTGGGATTTCGTTAGCTTGCCATTATCTAAGGATTATCACGTAATTGCCCTAGACCAAAGAGGCCATGGAGATAGCGATTGGGCGCCGGATGGCGATTACTCTTTGGAAGCTCAACAAAAAGATATAGATGGGTTTGTTGACTCGATCCTGCCTGCTAAGTTTCATTTGATAGGTCATTCGATGGGGGGTAGGAACAGCTATGTTTGGGCTTCTAGGCATCCAAATAAGTTAGAATCTTTGGTTATAGTAGATACAGGACCTGAGTCGGCTTCAAGAGGGCGTAACAGGATTCAAACATTCAAAGAGTTACCGGATGAACTGAATTCTTTTGAAGAGTTTGCAAGTAGAATTCAAGAGTATACAGGACGAACTAGAGAACAAACATTGGGATCGTTAAAATATAGTATTAGAGAACGGGCCGATGGTAAATGGACATGGAAATATGACAAGTTGATGCGTACTCCTGGGCACAGATCTCCGACATGGACGCCTGAGCAATTGTGGGAATCGGTAGCTAAAATTGATTGCCCAACTCTGGTTGTTAGAGGCAGTAGAAGCGATATATTCGCGGAAGAAACCATGGATAAGATGAAAACCCTTATTCCTGAATGCACTACAGTTACGGTAGAACGCGCGGGGCATTTAGTGGCTGGAGATAATCCTGCGGATTTTCTAGTCGCCGTCAAAGAGTTACTAGAGCCCCCTAGTTAAGTTAATTTGAGAATGTGTATATTAGATTAATGTTATTGAATAATTCGAGGTATTAGGTCCCCCAGGATGAACCCTAATCCTGCTGAGACTGCTCCTATGACCAATATTTCGAACCCCTGCAGTAATGGAGACCGCTGTACTAGTCTTCCTTTACCCATTCCAAGGACGAAAAGGCCAGTTAAAGCTCCTATTACAGAAACAGATATAGCCAAAGAACCATCAAAGAAAAAATAAGGCCATATTGGGATTAGCGCGGCTATTATAAATGAGGCGCCCATTACTAAACCATCTTTGATCGGATTAGTAGTTTCCTCCGCACTGATTCCAAGTTCTTTTTCAACCAAAGTATTTAGCCATAGATCTTTATCTTGAGAAATTTCTTCTGCAAGAGCTTGTGCTTCGGCGAAGCTTTTCCCTTCACGCTGGAATATTACTACTAGTTCTGCTAATTCCTCGGCAGGGTTTTCCTCCAGTTCAAGGGCTTCACGTTCGATTTCAGATCTTTGAACATCTTGTTCTGCACGTGATCCTAAATATGCTCCGGTTGCCATTGATATCATTCCAGCTAAGGCAGCTGCCAGGCCTGCGACAAGTACAGTTGATGTCCCGCTTGCCCCAACTCCGACTGCTACAGCTGTAACCAAGGCCACGGTGCTGAGTATGCCGTCTTGAGCCCCAAAGACTACTTCCCTGAGTCTACCTAGATTAGCTACCCTAAACCTTTCTCTGTCTACTTCCCTAGTAGCAGCAATATAGGTTTCAGATGTAAGAGTTGGTATTTGAGTAGAGGTAGGGCTATCCCTTAAGCTCGTGGGTGAATCGGTACTATATGTTTTGTTTAATAGGGTTTCTGATGCTTCGTTACTGGACGCAGTTTGGCGAATTTCTAATTGTCGTAAGGCTTGAGAAAAAACCTCGAGGTGATGTTTTTCTCTTTCTAATGCTAAGGAAAATGATGATACCGCGTCTTGTCGATCTTCATCTTGGGCATCACGGATCATTCTAGGATACATGAAACTAAATTCTTTTGTTTCTCCCTCGGTCACAGTTCGAAGGTTATCGATTGTACTTCGTATTTCGCCTGCTACTCGAAGATGATTCATGCCATGGATTGTTTCAGCACCGGCTACTTCCTGAAAAACCTGAGCTACTTCCGGCAGGCCTTCTTCAAGAGCTTTGTGTGCGAAAGCATTATATTTTAGGTAGGCCATGGCTTCGCCCACTATTGCGTTCCAAAGGTTTCGTTCTGTTTTGGTTAGATCGGGTGTGTCTGTAGCCATATCGGTTCCTTGCGAATTCGTTAGTTTAAGAATGAGAATTTTCTTTTCTTAACGTTTGCTAGTCGGTTAAGTTTTCGCTGCATATTCCGGGTTTTTTAAGATTGCTACTAAGATGTACACAAACGGTGTATCGATGCCGGCGATGGCAAGTTTTAACACATACTGCATCCAAATCATTTGCCATAAAACTTGGGCAGGAACTAACCCTGCGAAAGCAATCACTAAAAATAGGACGGTGTCGATCGATTGGGAGATCATGGTAGATCCATTATTTCTGAGCCACAGGAATCTGCCGCCTGTCGCTTGTTTCAAAAAATGGAATCCCAGCACATCTATATTTTGGCTTACGAGGTAGCCTATCATGGATCCTAGTACTATTCTTGGAACTCCTCCTAATATGGTGTTATAAGCACCCTGATCCTCCCAAAAAACTGGTGACGGTATTACGCCGGTGAGATATATAGCAGCGACTAAAATTACGTTTCCGATGAATCCGAACCATACTACAAAAGTAGCCTGACGACGCCCGAATATCTCAGATATCGTGTCAGTAAATAAAAATGTTAGCGGATACAAAAGTATTCCAGCAGATATTACCCAACTTCCTACATTGATCAGTTTGATTGCTATTATGTTGGAGCCCAAAAGACAGGTCATAAATAACATGCCTAATCCCAACAAGGCCATATTAGTACGATTTGTCATGTGGTTGCTCCCGTCCAATATAATTTTTGGTTATTACCGTAAGGATTTTTGTTTTATTTAAGATTATAAATTGCTGTGCGAGCCGACAAAACTACGGGACTATATTTGAGTGATTATTGATGTAATTTAGTCTGATGTTTAGATGAAGAGAATAGGATAATAATGAGAGCAAGGTACTGAGTCGGATTGGTTAATCTATGGATTAGTGTAAACTCGGAGAAGCGTGGTGAGTTATCATAGTCCAACCTTCAGGCCCGCGGACGAATATGTTAGTTGCTAAGACACCAAAATTGCTGGCCTTCCCCTGTAAGACGCTGCTGATATTTTCTACACAGGTTACCCATCCAGTATCCCCAAGCACTGCCACGTTGATATATTGGATATTGAAATGCATCAAAGTTGCATTATCGAATATACCTTGCCAACTATCTCTTATAAGGTCCCACCCCACTAGTGGTTGCCATCCCGGGTGGATGCATAAAGCGGCTTCAGAATGTTCCCAAACGTCTCCCATACCTGTGATATCTAGAGCTCCGAAGGCGTCATAGAATTTTTGGTTGGCTAGTTTTATATCTTCAGTGTCTGATTGCATATCTGGTTCTTATTATTTCTCGAGATGTCGGGAATTATATATCAGCCTGTCTCATTTTGTTGAACCTACTATTACATTTAACGGGCCGGCAGTAAGTCGCCCGTTAAATGTAATAGGATTCAGTTCCCTAATGCATGGGTGAAAAAGCGGATGGCACACATATTTTGTTCTCTTGTTTGACTAAGAACTCTCTGGTTGGCGGTGGCCAGTGTGGAGTGGCAGATGCTTCTTCTCTAATTTTGTTACGTTCTTCCAAATCTTTATAGGGCCAGACGTGTATCCACTTATTTAATCCGCCCAACTCCGTGTACATACCGGCTGCTAACGGAGAAAATTCTTCCCTGTGAGGTATGGCAGCTCCCCATCGTTTCAGCACTTCACCCATAGTTCCCGGCTGATAGGTATAAATTCGCATTTCATAGATATCACCGAGAGCTTGGTCTCCTCCCATTGGTCTCATGAATTCAGCTGGAGTAAATATCTCTGACTCCATATTTAATATCAACCCGTCTGATTTTGGAGGCCAATTAGGGTCGTTACCAGCATCTTCTCTGACTTGGGTACGTTCGCCTAAGTTCTCGTATGGCCATACATGGATCACTTGATTAAGAGGGCCGATTTCCGTATGCCAAAATGCTCCCAGTTTAGAGTATTTTTCGCGGTGCGGTAACGCCTCTGCAAAATTATTCTCAAATTGGGCTACTCCGCCAGGTTTCAAAGTATAGGTCCGTACTTCATAAATCATCTGGACTCCTGTGTGGCATTTCGATTATGAAAGCCAAGTTGGATCGGCCTAGTTTAGCAAAAACCCCTTGCAGGATCAATTATGTCCATTCACCAATTTGTTTTTCAACAAAATAGTTGGGGTTTTGACATGGATGTAACCTCCCAATATTATATTTATATAATCAGGTCAATAGTTAGGAGTTAAAATATGGCGACCATACCAGATCTCAGGCAGCAATATGAATCGCTTGATCGCCAAGTGTTAGTGAAGGCTGAAGAGACTATAGAGTCAGAGTGTCTGTTGGTATTTGATTACGAATATCCAGGGCAAACTTCGGAAGTATCTATTGATACTGATGAATTCACTGCTGTTTGCCCTTGGACAGGGTTGCCCGATTACGGGACTTTAATAATTTCCTACTTACCCAACCGGCATTGCATAGAACTTAAGTCCTTAAAGTATTATCTTCTATCATTTCGAGACGTTGGAATAGTTCAGGAACATGCTGTGAATCGCATTTTGAACGATCTAGTTGGTGTCTGTCAGCCCGTGAGTATGACGGTTACTCTAGATTATAAAGTTCGAGGTGGAATTCACACATCCGTGACATCTAAATATGGCTCAGTTGAGGGTTCGTAGACATTTCTCAATTATTAAGAAGCAAAAGAGTAGATGGTCAATGGGCTAATGTTAAGCCTGTCCACCAGTGATGACCTTTCCCGCGTCTTTTTCTCGAAAAGCCCATGTTTGTCAGTTGCATACCAAAACTTCGTTGAGTGAGTGGTTTGACACATTCAAGCTCACACCACTTGACATAACTGAGATAGGCATCTTTGGCTAATACCATGTCGGCTTGGTTAGTCACCATTTGTGTTGATACGAAGTTAGCTGCAGACTTAGGATCTACAGATGGGAACTGGCTAGGATCCAACGAATTGAGTATATGAGTAGCCTTGGGGTGCCCTTCCAAATTTAAAACCTGTGTTGTGGTTGAGAGGTTGGAGGCTAATCCCAGTCCCGTATCCTGATGTTGGGCGATATCAGCATATGACTGGTTATTTTGTTGCAAGCAGTAATCGCTTGGATAGGTATCTGGTTCTTTCCAACCGTATGCTAATTCTTCGCAGCATGTAATCAGATCTGCATATTTTCCCAGACCACCAAAATCGTCCCATGTCATCGGTCTTTCATTTAGATTTCTTGCGTCCAAGACGAAATCGATGTCATCTACACGGAATTCCTGTTGGTACTTAGTTGAGCACTTCCAGGTAGGGATGATCATATCTATATCAAACGCATTGCTAATCAGTTTGATTGCACAAAGTATATTTCGCCTATATGAATCAGTTTCTTCCAACGGATTGCTAGAAAACAGGAACGATAAAATCTTGTGGGTAGTAATAGCTGAAAAAGCGAATGCTGCACGTACTTGGTTGTTTAATTCCCTTACTAGATGGGTATTATCAGCTACCTGTAGAGGGCTCCATTTGCTGTTCCGAGTCGCTGAAGGGTAAATGTACTTCGTTATTATCGATTTTGTGATCACACCTTCGTGGGCTGCTGTCAACAATGCCACAGCCAAGTTTAAGTTCCCTTTAGCCAACTTGATTTTCTCGTAGGATTCCACAACCCACCCTCCAATAACAATTCACTTTTTTAGTTTACGTGACATGGAATGGAAATGCCTAGCTAAGGAGTTGCTAAATTTGTGGAACTTAAAAGATTACTGTAGGTAGCACACTGATAAGAAAAGTCCAACATTAGCCAGGCGATGGACTTTTCTTATCAGTGGTCGTTAAACAAGTTCGATTGTTTATTTATTTATGTCCATTACTACTTTGATGATTTCGTCTTCTCGTTGTTCATACATATCGTATGCTTGCTGTACACCAGAAAAACCTAAACGGTGTGTGATTAGTTGGGCAGGGTCGGCCCATCCACGATTTCGTAGGTTTATCATATCGCGTATTTGAGTGATAGGATCACCACTTCTAGCACCGGTAGTTGGGATGATCCGAGGTTGTTTGTCCATCAAATAGTTATGTTCTAACGGCACGTATTTATCACTTTGGATTCCAAAAATCATGACGGTCCCGAATTGTTTGACTTGGCTAAATGCCATGTTAAAAGTGTCAGGGTATCCTGCGGCTTCTACGGTGATGTCAGCCCCTTCCCCCCCAGTAATTTCCATGACTGCTTCGGTAAGGTCTTGTTTATCAGGGTTGACGGTGTGGGTTGCGCCAAATAGCTTGGATTTCTCTAATCGATAATCTAATAGGTCGGCAGCAATGACGTTACGTGCTCCCATTCTAGAGGTGATCATTGTGAAACTTAACCCGATGCTTCCTTGGCCAAGGACAAGCACATTTTTCCCTAGGACGCTTCCCATTTGGGCGCAGGAGTAAAGGACAGTTCCGGAGGGCTGACACATTATCCACTCGTCGAGAGCACCTTCATCGGGTAGTAGCGCCATCCTGTTGGGTTCAGACAATACATATTCGCAAAGGCCACCGGTCCCTGGATAGGCGATGGGGATTACTCGTTGACCCTCATGAAACTCGTCCGTGCGACTTTCGACGATTACACCCGCTAATTCGTGGCAAGGCCGTCCTACTTCCATTGGATAGTCTTCTTCAGGATGAATTGGCCCATACCCGTGCCTGATATCGCTACCGCATACAGAAACCCGCTCTAGTTTGATTAGGCATTGTCCATCATTTGGCACTGGCTGTTCAACGTCCAAGAATTCAAAATGTTTGGGACCGGTTAATCTGGCTGCTTTCATGTAGATTTACAACTCCAAAGGTTGATTTGCCTAGTATGGTATTACGACGAAGTGTCATGAGCAAGTTAATAACAGCTTATGCGAACCTAGGTTTCCTCCCAAATAATGTTGGTCGAGACATTTATCAAATTGTTATATTTATTGGATGTTAAGGCCACATTATCCACCCGGTATGATCAGTTCTGGCTTTGAATAGATGTCCTCCTCCTGTGGTTACGTATAACGTTTTCATATCTGGATCTCCAAAGCAGCAGTTCGTGGGTCTGTCTACTCGAAATGGGTGTGTGGATAAGATTCTACCAGTAGGCGAAAATACATAGATCATGGGACCTGGTCCTGCTTCTTCCCATCCAGCACATACTACGATGTTTCCGTCTGTATCTAGTGTCATACCGTCGACCCCTCTTTGAGCTCCCCTATAATCCGCAGAAAAAGTATGTAGAGTAGTGTACTTGCCAAGCGTGCCGTCGGATTCAATAGGGTAGGCTCGCAATTGCCGAGGTTGATCCATAGAGTAATCGCTCTGGGCAACATACAAGGTCTTTTGATCCCTTGAGATTAAGACTCCATTGGGACGGCTAATATCGAAAGTGGCTCTAGATAGATCCCAACGATCACTGTTCAAAGGATTTAATCTTAATACGGACTGGTGGTCTAGTTCCATCTCACCTATGTCCCAGGCACCACTGTATGGGTCAGTGAACCAAATACGACCTTGCTTATCAACGGCTAAATCGTTCGGATTGCCGAGTTGTTTCCCTTCCAATAATCGGGGCAGTGTTGTTATGGTTGAACCATCTTTCTCGAATCTACCGATACCGCGGCCACCCTGAAGACAGCCGTACAGGTTTCCTTGAGCGTCGAAACAAAGTCCGTTCGTGTGTAATGTTCCGCTGAAAAAATCTGTAGTCTCCCCAGTTGTAGGATCGTATTTTAGGATCACGCTACCTGGGATGTAACTGAATAATATATTTTCACCATCCCATACAGGCCCTTCAGTAGTCCCTCCGTATGGGCCTGAAACCAATTCAAATGTCCAACTCATTTGGTTTGCCTCCTATTTCAATTAAATAGCACGTTCAATCAACTTGTTAGCTATTTTAACCTAAAATTGATACAGTCAGCGCAAGGGTTAATATTCGATTGGGCTATTAAATTTGGTTAGGATTGGTGGTAAAGTTAGGGTAAGTTGGCATTGTTAGCTAGCCAGAATACCAACAAGTTATGGATCATTGCTTGGAGATAATAAATGTCAGATTGGATCCTTGTGGATAAGGACCCGCCCTTGGCTACTATAACTATTAATCGTCCCGAAACTAGAAATGCCATAAATTACCAAATGTGGGGGGAATTATCCAATCTATTTCTTGAGCTAGATGCCGATAAACGGTATAGAGTGATAATCGTAACTGGCGCGGGGCGTGAAGCTTTTTGTGCCGGGGCTGACATTAATGATTTCAAAAAATATAGATCCGATTCCAATCTTGGTAGGCAATATAATAATTCGGTGAATGCTCTTTTAAGTACGGTAAGTACTCTAGAAACTCCTACTATTTCGATGATACGAGGGTTTGCTGCCGGCGGTGGATGTGAATTAGCTGTAGCTACTGATTTGAGAATTGCTTCGGATGATGTTCGTATGGGTATTCCTGTTGCTAAATTGGGTATTACGATTGGCCATCTGGAGATGCAAGGCCTCATCAACCTGGTTGGTAAAAGTAACGCTCTCTATATTCTTTACTCAGGTAGGCTAGTTAATGGTTCAGAAGCCCTAAGTATGGGACTCCTGAACCAAGTTGTTGATTCTGATACTCTCGAAACCGAGACTTATAAATTGGCGAAAGACATCGCAAGTCTTGCTCCCTTGTCTCACGCTATCAACAAACGTACCCTGAATCAGGTTTTGTCGAAACCTGATTTAAATACACTATCGGATGAAGAAGCAGACTTACCTTTATTTCAATTCGATACTAAGGATTATCAAGAGGGGTACACTGCTTTCTTAGAAAAAAGGCGTCCAAATTTTATAGGTGAATAAGTTTCCATTTCAAAGAAAACGGTAGAGTTATAGATGCCTAAAACTGGAAAAACACGAGCTGACATGCTTTTGGTTGAACGAGGATTGGCTGAAAGCAGAGAACAAGCGCAAGCATTAATTATGGAAGGGTCTGTATATAGCCCTACTGGCCGTGTATTAAAGTCAGGGACTTCCTTAGAAAATACTATCGAGCTGGAGGTTAGAGGCAAGATACCTTTCGTTAGTCGCGGTGGAGTTAAGCTAGCCCATGCTCTAGACACTTTTGATCTTTCTGTGGCGGACTATACGGTACTTGATGTTGGGGCCTCTACAGGAGGCTTTACGGATTGTTTGCTTCAGCGAGGGGCTGGTCGAATTTATGCTGTCGACGTAGGTCATGGGCAATTACATTATCGTCTGCGCAAAGATTCAAGGGTCCTGGTGATAGAAAAATGTAACGCAAGATATGCATTTGAGCTGCCCACTCTGGTAGATTTGGTGACTATTGATGTTTCTTTTATTTCTTTGACTCTAATACTTCCCTCTGTTTTAACGCATTTGAAGGGAGGAAGTGCTGCAATCGTGTTGGTGAAACCGCAATTTGAGGCCCGTCGAGAGGATGTTGGCAAGCGTGGAGTTATAAAATCTCCAGAAGTCCACGCACAGGTTCTAAAAAAAGTTATCCAATGGTCTGAAAATAATGGTATTAAGGTGGTTGCCCAATGTGCTTCTCCTATTTTGGGAGACGCTGGTAACCAGGAATTTTTCTTGCTATTGAAGAAACTTCCTGAAGCATAGTGAGACGCTAAAATGTCATAATTTTGTAAAAGGAGTCTATTATGGATGTTAAAGATGTAGCTGAAATTTTGCTCGAACGGGACTTGACAGTTTCGGTGGCAGAGGCCTGTACTTGTGGTCTAGTTGGATATACATTGGGTACCGTACCTGGTGCATCCAAATTTTTCCCGGGCGGTGTGGTGGCTTATACTGGTGGCCTCAAACAGCGCATCTTGGGTGTATCAGATGAAATATATAACACAAAAGGGAGTGTTAGCAGCGAAGTTGCGATAGCGATGGCTAAAGGCGTTAGAGAATTGGTCGGGACGGATTTCGCTTTATCTACTAC
The DNA here is from genome assembly GCA_913052545.1 of uncultured Chloroflexota bacterium. The sequence continues at coordinate 1,932 of CAJXEF010000012.1, read as the reverse complement.
AGGTGTTACCGGTCCTGCTGCAGGTCGGTCAGGGTTGCCTGTTGGAACATTTTTCGTGGGGTTATCAGCGAAAGATGGAGAAGATACGGCTGTTGAGATTCATGTCTCAGGTGACCGTGACGCCACGAAGCATGGAGCTACTCAGGCTGCAATAGATTTACTTGGCCGACATTTGACTGGGAGTTAATCAGGATCCGAAATTCATTCCTTTTTAAGCTTAAGTGAACGAATATGAAGATAACCGAACACGTTTACAGTACCCACATAATCGAAGATCAGGCTACGTTTGGAGCGCATCACCCTGGGGGGACTCAGATTTATTTCGTTGGAGATCCTGACGACCATATGGTCTTGGTTGATACGGGAGAACCTTATCGATCATGGACTAAGCAAATCATTGATTATCATAATGAGCTGGGTAATCCGAGGATTTCTTCCATATTAATCACCCACGGGCATGGAGACCACATAGGGGGGTTAGACCGGTTACAGGAGGCAATGGATTGTCCTGTTAGATGCCATCCTAAGTTAGCGCCTCTATTAACTCAACGGTTAGGTGCGGGTACGGTGTTCAAATTACGGTCTCGGGAACGGATTATTACAGGGGGAGGGGCCTCATTAAGAGCTTTGTTTACACCGGGGCATGAAGATGACCATGTGTGTTATTACCTTGCAACAGACAAAGTTTTGTTTAGTGGAGACAATATACTAGGCAATTCGTCTTCTAGTGTCAGAAACCTAAAACAATACATGGGTTCTCTAAATCTTATGTTAGGCCAGAAACCTAGTATCATTTGTCCGGGACACGGGCAAGTGATAGAACGCGGAGTCGATCGCATCAATTGGTATATAAAACACAGACAAGAAAGAGAGAGTCAAGTACTTGAGGCGTTACGAAACGGGTCGCATACGGTATCTGATACGGTCGATATTGTTTATCCTAGGAACTTAAGGAAAAATCTGAAATCTTCGGCTTCAAGAAATATCCAAACTCATCTCGATAAACTAAGAGAAGATGGACTCATTACAGAAAGTCCTACTAAGTATAGTCCCAACTGAGTTGGGAATAGATTGAATAGGCCATCTAATTGCAGATCTTTAGGGATGACCTCTATAGTTAGCTCGCTTGAAGTCTATTCTCTAGTCTCTTTGCAATAATTCAATTCTGATATCGTCAGGAGCACGGACGAATGCTATTCTGACACCGGGCCGTATGGTTCTTGGTTCGACTGCTATGTCCGCCCCTCTACTTTTTAATTCCGAGACGGTTTCATCTACGTCATCGACTCTAAATCCGAAATGATCTAGGCCCAAATGAGGCTCCCGGGGATTTCGTTCCATATCTGTATCGTCGGCAACTGGTGCAATGAATACACGTAAACCATCTATGTTCAGATCGGTACGTGGTACTCCGTCAGATTGTACCGATTCTAAAATTTCAGCATCAAACATGTGGTGGAAATAATCGGCCATACCCTTTGGGTCTTTAGTACGTAGGTGAATATGGTCGTACGAGTACTTTGGCATTTCAACCTCCTGAGAGTTGCTGGAACTAAGGTAGGTTGGGCCCGAAGCTTTGTCAAGGAAAATTGACGCTTTTTGTGACTAGGATTACAATCCAATTCCTAGCGTAGTTATATAAAAATCGAATAAATCCCTGATGGTATCCCAAATATAATGATGATAGGGAAACCGGTTTGATTCCGGAGCGGTCCCGCCACTCTGACTGATCAGAACCTTGGTTTAAGAAAGCACTTATAATGTCACTGTCTTGAATAAATGAATCAAATCAGGAGCCATAGACTTGCCCCAGAAAATTCTAAACAACCTACGCAGAAAGTGGTAAGAAAATTTATACCTGACATTTGAGGTCAGGTTTTTATATTTTTATGACAAATACCAATTTGAATATTATTGTATGTACAGATCCAC
>CAJXEF010000011.1 GCA_913052545.1 uncultured Chloroflexota bacterium | reverse complement strand
TTGCAGGTAGAAGATTTTGATATGCTTACGGAGTACTACCACGTACTTCAAGAAAACGGAATAATTGACTTTCGAACTACCGATCACGGCATGACAAAAAGCATATATATTGAAGATCCTGACGGAAACGGTATAGAACTATTCTGCAATAGCTTTGATAAAGCCGAAGATGGTCTGGCAGAAATGCGCCGCGAAGACCGGAAGAATGCGGAATTAGTTTTTTCCTAGGCAAAAATCCAGTTAAAAAAGGCCGGTAAACTACCGGCCTTTTTTAACAAAATTAAACTCGCAAAATTATGGATCTCTAACTTCCAACAGTTCTATGTCGAAAACCAAAGTATCCCCTGGCTTGATTATAGGTCCGACTCCCCTGTCACCGTACGCCAAGTCTGGTGGGATAATTAGTTGCCTTTTACCCCCCATTCTCATGGAAGCGACCCCTTCTTCCCAACCTTTAATCACACTACGCTGTCCCAGCGTAAACTCAAACGGAATTCCCCTGTCAACCGAGCTATCAAATTTGGTGCCATCCAGCAATCTACCGGTATAGTGAACTACAACTACGGAGCCTTGTCTGGCCCTATCACCGGTTCCAGTTATTAAATCTTTAATTTTCAATCCGGATTTTGTAACGACAGTTTCTGAAGCCAATTCCGTATCTGAGCTCGTCGGAGTTACAAGAGATGGTTGTTCTACCGCCTGTTGTACATCCTTCCCTGTAGATGCCAAGTCAGTAGACGCATCCTGTTCTAAAGGAGGCGTAGATGTTGGCCATCTCGTGGGTTCAGCTACAACATCACAGGCTAACAGTGCCAATATCAAGCTTACCATAAATAAATAACGAATCATTTGATACTCCCAAGAAACAAATGCCTCAGACTTTTTATATTTATCTATCCAGCTCCACCTTACCATTTGCCATGGCTAAAATCGTCTGCTAACCTAGCCAAAACAATCCTGGACCGTAAAATGAATCATCAACAGGCAGATATTACTAAGGTTTCACTATTTTCCACTTGTATTATAGACCAGCTATATCCTGAAGTTGGCACTAGCGTTGTCAACGTTTTACGTCAATATGGTTGCGAAGTGGACTTCCCTCTTAATCAAACGTGTTGTGGACAGCCACTTTATAATTCTGGTTTCACCAAAGAATCTAAAAAACTCGCACTCAAAGTGTTAAATGATTTTGCACATAGTAACTACGTAATCGTACCCTCCGGATCATGCGCAGCGATGATGCGAAACTTTTATTTGGACCTATTCGATAATGATCAGAAAAATCACCCTAGAGCAGTATCCTTTGCGGAAAAGGTTTATGAGTTTTCTGAATTTTTAGTCCGAGTCTTAAACATACAAGGCTCTGAGGCTAAGTATACCGGGAAAGGTACTTATCACCCGAGCTGTCACTTGTTGAGGGAAATAGGAGAACGTGAAGCACCTGAGATATTGCTGAGGAACGTGGTTGGTTTAGAACTGGTTGACCTACCACAAGCAGAATATTGTTGCGGGTTTGGGGGAAGCTTCTCCATAAAGTACCCTCATATTTCCGAGGCCATGGGGACTGACAAACTCGAAAACGTGATTTCGACAGGAGCAGATTCCTTGATTTCTTGCGACATGGGTTGCTTAATGCAGGTCGGTGGATTATTAAGTAGGAATGGCAGCAAGATCCAAATACGCCATTTATCTCAGATTCTGGACCAGGAGATTCATAGTGCCGGAAGTTAAAACCCAAGATTTTACCGCCTCATCAAGGCTAGCTCTCAAAAACCCTCAATTACAACAGGCTCTTAAACGAGCAGGAACCGGATTCGATGGGGCTCGAAGATCAGCAATTAATCACGTAGGATCTGAGACCTGGGAATTATGGCGGGAGGAAGCCCGCCAAATAAAAATTCACTCCTTGGACAATCTCGATTATTACCTTGATTTATTAGTAGAAAAGGTCACCCAGAATGGTGGCGAGGTCCACTTTGCGAAAGACGCTGAGGAGGCCAATTCCATAGTTACTCAAATAGCGATAAGCCGTAATGTAAAAATGGCTACCAAAAGTAAATCTATGGTATCGGAGGAATTGGAACTGAACACGGCTCTCGAAAAGGCAGGCGTAGAAGTTTTTGAAACTGACCTTGGGGAATACATCATTCAGCTAGCTGAAGAGACCCCATCCCACCTCGTTGCCCCCGCTTTACACAAAACTAAAGAAGAAGTGGCTCTACTTCTACATGACAAACTGCAGGTTCCAATCCTCGATGATATTGAGGCCATGGCGCGTGTCGCACGGGATGTTTTAAGAGAAAAGTTCTTTAAGGCCGACCTAGGTATCAGTGGAGCAAATTTTTTAGTCGCAGAAACCGGCAGTCTTGTGATTATCACCAATGAGGGTAATGGTAGATTATGTACATCAGCGCCTCGCATACATATTGGGATAACGGGCATGGAAAAAGTAATCCCATCGTTACAAGACCTGGGACTATTTCTGAGATTGCTACCTCGTTCTGCGACCGGACAGCACCTCACCAGTTACGTAAGTATTGTTAACGGTCCACGGAGAGAGACGGACGAGGATGGTCCATCTGAATTCCACTTAGTCATCGTCGACAATGGAAGATCTCGAATGCTTGCGGACCCAGATCTGAGGGAAGCCCTTTATTGCATCAGATGTGGTGCCTGCTTGAACATTTGCCCGGTTTATCAAAAGGTTGGCGGGCATGCCTATGGTTGGGTATATCCCGGCCCGATTGGGGCAATTGTTTCTCCAACACTTGTGGGTCTTAAAAATGCGAGTGATTTGCCTTTTGCTTCAAGTTTGTGTGGGGCTTGCAAAGACGCTTGTCCTGTAAAAATAAATATCCCCCGTATGCTGCTCCATCAACGCCATAAATTATCAGAAAGCACGGATCCATCTGAACGTGCTGCCGGGTTCCTAGAGCGTCTAGCATCTACAGTGTTTGGTTATGTTCTACGGCATCCCAAGCATTTATCATTTGCTCGCTCATTAATCCGTTCGTTAGAACGGCCCTTTTCGAAAAACGGGAAAATAAAACAAACGAGATTACCGATTTTATCTCTGTGGACACAAAATAGAGACCTGAAGGTTATTGCGCCAAAAAGCTTTAAAGATATCTGGCAAACCGACCTGTCAAAAGATAGCGAATAACCCGTATTTAACTGCCCTCTCATATCAAATTGTCTAGAGAAAGAAGTAATGACGGAAATATTAGGAACTTCAAAAGAAGATTTTCTGGCATCGGTTAGACAAGCATTAGGTAAATCAACACCGTCTAACCCTTCGCCTATTTACTCCAGGTTAGGGGAATCACTGTTAGATTTGGAACAAATGGAACGGGATCTGAAAGAACGACTATCCATAGATCAAGAACAGAGAATCAATGCTTTAATGGAATCAGCTCGCGCAACAGCATGGAACGTGAACAGATTCGCCGGGCCCGAAGACGCTATCGGTTATTTAACCGATCTGCTAACCAAGTTGGGAGTGAAACACGCCGTACGGTCAAATCAGCCTATATTCGAACACATTTCAATAGACACTCTAATGGATGATCTGGGTATTGAGTCTATGGTGATAGATCACAGGGAACCAGATCAACCCTCGGATATCCCAGCACGTCAAAAAATGATCGATGCGGATATCGGCATAACCGGATCGGATTACTGTGTTGTAGAAACAGGATCGGTTGTAATATTGCCGAGGGCCGGATTAAGTAGATTAGTGTCACTAGGGCCTCCAGTGCACTTGGCTATAGTAAGGCCACAAGACATTGTAGACACGCTAGACGACATATTCCTTCTGCGCAGGCTGGATTATATTCGAAACGGCGGGGATATGGGAAGTTATCTCAACTTTATATCAGGTCCCAGCAGAACCGCGGATATAGAACAAACTCTAGTGGTAGGTGTCCATGGACCTAAAGAAGTACACCTGATTATACTTGGCTGATTTAACTTATTTAACGGAGGATACTTCAAATGCCAATGAGGGTTGGGTTTACGCTTTTTCGTAAAGAGATGTTAGAACGAGAGTTAACTGGAATCCAAGAACTTTTCCCCACCCTGGGTATAGAGAAAGTTATACTAACTGGAGACATGATCACCGAAGACTTCAGCCCAGATAGCAGTATTGATTTGATAGTTGTACAAAAGACCACCGACACTTTCGGGCGAAGAGCCGATTTCTTCTCTTATCATTTAGGAAGTTACGTTGCTGTTAACACACAAGTCTATACTCCCGAAGAATTTGAGATATTACAAGAAACATTGCCTGCTCTGAGCGAAGCATGTCAAAAAGGAAGAGTGATTTTCGATGCCTGATTATAAATCAGAGGCAACACGGTGGTTAAGGCAGGCGGAGCAGGATCTTATTGACGCGTCTTACAATAGAGATGGTGCGAGATTCAACATATCTTGCTTTCTTTGCCAACAGGCATCTGAAAAGGCGATTAAGGCGTTCCTCTATTTCAAGGAAGCAGAAGATATATGGGGACATTCTCTAATAGATCTCTGTGAAGATGCAAAAATCTTCGACATGTTTTTCGATACAATTAAAAGCGAAGCTCGCCAATTAGATAAATACTATGAACTGACTCGTTATCCAGGGTTCTTACCTGGTGGTATATGTTCCGAAGCATTTGATGTTAACGATGCAGATCGAGCGTACGAACTATCAGGTTTAGTAGTCGAGTTCGTGAAAGAACGAATAATATAACCTGGATTTGTAGCACCGCATCTAACCAATAGACCTCAAATCTGAAAATAATGCCTAACTAATCTCGTTAGCTAAGACTGCATCGTCACACCAAGTCTAAGTAGACGCATAGTGCGGTCCGCCGCAGCTTCCAAGAGTTCTTCTGTCCTTGATAGGCTACGGTCGAACGCCATAGGACCATCGGATATACACACTACAGCCGAAACATCATGGTGATAGAGCTCTTCATACCCTTTACCCAAGCTTCCGGCCAATATTACAGTGGGGACATTATGAACTTTCGCTTTCCGGGCAACTCCCATGGGAGCTTTATCATACACCGTCGAAGCGTCAGACCGTCCTTCCCCAGTTATAACTAGATCTGCTCCCTCAATATGTTTTTCAAACTCTAATACGTCACAGACCATATCGATCCCGGACCGTAGTTCGGCATTCGCGAACGCCAACAAACCCGCCCCCATGCCTCCTGCGGCACCCGAACCAGGTTCATCCAACACATCCATACCCATTTCTGACTTGGTAATTGTCGCGAAATGCCTCAGAGCAGCATCTAATCGGTTTATAATATCTGTAGTCGCGCCTTTTTGGGGCCCGTAAACAGCCGAGGCCCCGGTTGGCCCACACAGCGGGTTGGTAACATCAGTTGCGCCGATAATCTCAGCAGACTTAAGGCCAGGATGAATCGCACTTAAATCTATGTGACAAAGTTCAGACAACGCAGCTCCACCCTCCGCTAAAGATTTTCCCTCCCGGTCTAAAAACTGGACTCCCAGTGCCGAGGCCATTCCTGCCCCACCATCATTAGTTGCGCTTCCACCGAGGCCTACGATGATACGCGAATATCCTTTATCGAGCGCTTCCTTAATAAGTTGCCCCGTACCCCGTGTCGTAGTATTGAGAGGATTCCTTCCTTTAGGAGGGACTAGAACTAGTCCAGATGCCTGAGCCATTTCAATTACAGCAGTCTTTCCATCCCCCATCACACCCCATTCAGATTCGACCGAAAAGCCAAGAGGACCAGTCACTATGCTCTTAAATATACGCCCATTCGTACTATCAATTAGGGCATTTAGTGTCCCATCGCCTCCATCGGCCACCGGAACTAGTGCTGTTTCAGTAGTCGGATCACTTGCCAGCACACCTCTTGCAATAGCCCGAGCTGCTGACAATGCAGATAGACTACCTTTAAAAGCTTGCGGAGCAATTACTATTTTCATGACATTAACCATATTATACAGCTCGATCTAACCCGTGTATCCAAATATTTACCTCTCTGTTAGAATTCGATCGCGGCCAAGCTAACACAATGGTATACAAATGGAGGAAGCATGCCCTCTTCTGATGAATTGAAACGCATTGCATTTGAAGAGATTGATTCTCGATCAGACGAAATTGTCAATATATCGAAAACTATATTGAATAATCCGGAGCCAGGCTTCAGGGAAACCAACACAGCCAAGTTAGTTGCAGAACAACTCGGAAATCTTGGGATACCATGTAGGACCGGCCTGGCAATAACAGGTATTAGAGCCGACCTCCTATGTGGTAGCCCCGGCCCAACCATGGCGTTATTAGGAGAGTTGGATTCATTGATAGTAAACGAGCATCCGTTCGCGAACCCCACTACAGGGGCAGCTCACGCTTGCGGTCATCATTGCCAAATTGGAATGCTCCTTGGCGCTGCGATGGCATTGAACCAACCCCAGATCCTCGAGTCTCTAAGCGGTAGAATAGCCCTTATGGCTGTACCTGCAGAGGAATATATAGAAATCGAATATAGAGATGAATTGAGAAAGAAAGGACAGCTAGAATTTCTTGGTGGGAAACCTGAACTCATCAAATTAGGAGAGTTTGATGACGTTGATCTAGCCATGATGATACATACCACCAGTACTCCCGAAGAGAAACAGCTTTGTGTAAGTGGTACAAATAACGGGACCGTTGCCAAAAAGATTCAATTTATCGGGAAGGGTTCCCACGCCGGAGGTTCACCCCATCTAGGCATTAATGCACTTAACGCAGCAACCCTAGCATTAAGCGCAATACATTTTAACAGAGAAACCTTTAAAGACACTGACACTGTGAGAGTTCATCCTATAATCACGAAGGGGGGAGAAGCGGTCAGTGCTGTACCTGCTGATGTACGTATGGAGACATTCGTTCGAGGCAAGACATTAGAAGCTATCAAGGACGCAAACTTCAAAGTAGATCGGGCACTGAGAGCCGGAGCAATGGCGGTTGGGGCTTCAGTAAAAATTGAGACCATTCCCGGGTACATGCCACTAAGCCAAGATAAAAACCTTTATGACCTATTCACTCCAAACGCCACTGACTTGGTTGGAATAAAAAATGTTGGATCTGTAGCCCACAGAACAGGCTCGACCGACATGGGCGACGTAAGCCAGATTATGCCGGCGATCCACCCTTACGTAGGAGGTGCCACAGGATTAGGGCATGGAGCAACTTACGTAGTGGAAGATTATCAACTTTCTGTCATTACTGCTGCCAAGGCAATAGTAGGTACCGTAATAGATGCGCTAGGCGAAGGGGCCGTCAAAGGCTCCAAAATAGTAGCTGAACATCGCGCAGAAATGACCCGACACGAATATTTAAGTTTAATGAGAAGTTTAGCCAAAGAAGATATGTTTGAGGCCAGTTAATATGCCTGATAAAAAAGAACTCAAGCTAAGAGCCTGTGCCGCAATCGAAGCTCGCAAAGAAGAGATCATCGCTATAGCCAAAGACGTTTTAAATAATCCCGAGCCTGGTTTCAGCGAAGTCAAAACTTCGCGATTAGTCCAATCCAAGTTTGATCAACTAGGGATAACCCATAAGGATGGACTAGCTATTACTGGAGTAAAGGGTCGTATAGCGGGAGGCGCAGGGGAAGGACCTCGGGTTGCAATTATTGGTGAGCTAGATTCACTTATAGTAGATCAACATCCTCATGCAGACCCCGAAACCAAGGCAGCCCATGCTTGTGGGCACCACTGCCAAATCGGCATGATGCTCGGATCCACATTAGCTCTGACCCAAGAAGACATTCTTTCGCAGCTTTCTGGTGAGATATTGCCTTTTGCAGTGCCTGCCGAAGAATTCATAGAGGTCGGAAAGCGGTTAGAACTGCGTGACCAGAATAAACTCGAATTCTTAGGCGGTAAACAAGAATTAATAAAACTCGGGGAATTTGACGACGTCGACATTTCTGTGATGTGTCACACCGCCAGTGAAATGGGGGACCAGACATTCGCTCTTGGTGGCACAAGTAACGGCCACGTCGTTAAATACGTTAAATTCATAGGACGAGGAGCCCACGCAGGGTCTGCACCTCACCTCGGAATCAACGCTCTGAATGCAGCAACCTTCGCTTTACAAGCAATCAACAGTAATAGGGAAACTTTCAAAGATGACGAAACTGTAAGAATCCACGGGATTATGAGCAAAGGTGGAGAAGCTGTAAATGCAGTTCCTTCTGACGTTAGACTTGAATGGCGGGTTAGATCAGGGACACCCAAAGCAGTAGTAAAGAATTCCTCGGTAGTGGACCGGTGTTTCAAAGCAGGGGCATTAGCTGTCGGTGCTAGTGTGAACATTACCAATATTCCGGGATACCTCCCAATGCGGAACGACTCCCGATTGCAGGACCTCTTTCAAGAGAATGCTTCTCAACTAATCGGGGAAAGTAAGGTATTAGTTATGCCTCCTAGCCGCAACAGGGGAGGATCAACAGACATGGGTGACCTGAGCCAATTGATGCCAGTATGTCATCCTTATACCTCGGGGGCTGTCGGCGCTGGACATAGTAAAGATTACCTGGTAACTGACTATGAATCAGCAGTTATAACGCCGGCTAAAATCATGGCCATGGTGGTAGTCGATTTACTAGCAGATGGTGGAGTTAAGGGGCGGGAGATCATGTCGGAACATAGGCCAGCTATGAAAAAAGCATCTTATCTGCGATTCCAGCGCGAACGAGCGGAAGTGATTGAGTATTCCGCTGAGTGATCCAGACACCGCCATGCCTATGGAAATATTCCGAACGAGCCAGTCGGGGTAGCCCGCTTATACTAAATGACAACCACCTAGAATCTAATACTCAATGTATCACCAGCTCTCCATCTGAGCTCGCGGAACTTGGTATCCTCGGGTACCTCGAAAACTAAAATTCCATCTATACCGAAATCTCTGGGCAAGGTAAAAGCTTCGCTGGTCCCATCCTGATAAGTCTTATTCCATAAAAAAACTACTGATCTATCTGCGATTCTTCTATCCGGAGGATCGATTTCTTCCACTCTTTCATTTACATTTATCGGAAAGTATTTGCCCTGGAAAAAATCCCGTAATTCGGCTGCCTGACTATCGATATTAACGATTGCGCTGGTCGCAGTATGATTTTCAACCTTAACACGAAGGATTACCAACTCCAGTTGGTCCTCGGACGGCACTATACGAAAGTAATGCGGAACCTGGTCCGAGTCAATTGTTGAATACAATAATTCGGGAAGTCGCTCTAATTTAACTATATTAACATCCAAGGTTTTGCCTCGATAATATTTTCCAAAATTAGCCGACGTTTCCGTGCATGCCATCAAGCTAATCAATATTAACAAGACCCAAATGTGAATAGGTTTTATGTGTCGCAAATCCAACAATGTGGCGCTCCAATCAGATATTTAATATCATCTTATTAGAATTGATCGAAAGAAAGGTAGTCATTTGATATCACAAATTATTAATATTTGGTAGTAAGCGTAGTTCACTAACCAAATTAATCAAAATTGGAATAAACCTATCGATTTCATCAACGCAATTATCCTTGCCCAGTGACATTCTCAAACTTCCTCTGGCAAGTTCAGCAGTTTGGCCTAAAGCCAGAAGCACATGCGATGGTTCCAATGATCCACTGCTACAGGCGCTACCACTGGACGCCGCTATACCGGCGAGGTCTAGTCCCATTAAAATTGATTCACCTTCAATTCCTTCGAACGAGAAATTGACATTATTGGGTAGTCGGTCCGTCGCATGTCCATTTAAATAGACTCCGCTGATATTATTTTTAATGCGTTCAATTATGAGATCTCTCATTTTTATGCAATGGGCACTAGCTTGATGTCGAGACCCATCAGCCAATTCGAGCGCCACCGACAATCCAACAATCCCTGCAATGTTTTCTGTTCCCGACCTTCTTTCTCTTTCTTGCCCTCCTCCCAAAATAAACGGCAGATAAGGTGTCCCACGTTTGATGTAAAGAACACCGGTACCTTTAGGGCCGTAAAATTTGTGGCCGGATAGGCTCAACATATCAACCCCAAGGTCCGTCACATTTAAATCTAGAAAGCCAGCCGCCTGAACTGCGTCAGTATGAACAACTATTGTCCTCCCCAGCTCTTCGGATTTCCGGCGCACTTCTCTGGAAATCTGGGAGATCGGGTTAATCGTACCAATCTCGTTATTTGCATACATTATGGTTACCAACGTGGTTTGTTCCGTTATAGCGTCATATACCGACTGCGGAGATATCATGCCCATTTCGTCAACTGGAAGATAAGTAACGTCGTATCCTTGGTTTTCCAAATACTGGCAAGGATGCAGCACGGCATGATGCTCTACTGTGGAAGTAACGATATGATTCCCCGTTCCGGCTAATGCCAAAGAAGTCCCTTGAATAGCAGAGTTGTCCGATTCAGTACCACTTCCAGTAAAAACCACTTCCCCTGATCTACAACCTAAAACTTTACTGACTTTGTCTCGAGCATTATCAAGTGCTCTTCTCGCTTCCTGTCCCACCATATGGACACTAGAGGGATTTCCAAAATAATCCGTAAAATATGGAAGCATAGCTTCCAAGACTCTTGGATCCATAGCCGTAGTTCCAGCGTGATCCAGATAAATAGTTTCCATATTTTCAGCATTTTTCGGCACCCATACATTTTAGCACAGCTAATTATAGAATGAAGGTTACGACTTACGCTCCTAACACCTAATAGCAATCACAACTAAGCCAAGGATACTGAGGAGTTACCCAAAAGAGAGTTGAAATTACCTTCGTTAGTTCTCTGAGCTTATCTATGCTTCGAATACGATATTATTTTATAAACCAACTTAGCAGCAGTATAGCTACAAGAAGATGGCCCTTCACGAGGAGCGAGTTCACAAACGTCAAACCCCACGATCTGACGGTTCTCTGATATCGCTTTAATCAGGCCAATCACTTGATACCAATCCATCCCACCAGGCTCAGGAGTGCCAACAGATGGCATTAGGGAAGGATCAAACACATCAAGATCTATACTTATGTATACCTCGTCCGTTAACTTCTCAATCACATGACCGGCCAACGATACCGGATCAGTAATAGGGCAAGGGAAAAGGGATATTGGGTGGTAACCATCATCTCTACTTGATAACCGTATGTAGTCCCGCTCTTCCTCGCACATGCTCCTAACGCCTACGAAAACTAATGGGCACAAATCGTGTATGCGGCGCGCCCCTGACGCGTGTCCCCATCTCGTTCCCATATATTCATCTCGGAGATCGCAATGGGCATCAAAATACAACACTGACAAATTTGGAAAACTACTCTTATGAGCTGCAACAGCACCGGCAGTAACAGAATGCTCTCCACCGATAACTCCGACCATCCTATTGGGGGCCAAATAACCATTTACAGCTTGTTTAACCCTCTCAACGTTCAATTCGGGGCTTCCTAAATGAGGCTCTAATACAGGCGCAGTGTAAATGCCTATTTCCGCAACGTCTAAATCCATTTCCAAGTCATAATCTTCCAAAGCAGCCGAAGCTTCTATAATAGCCGCGGGTCCCTCTCGGGATCCGGTTCGGAATGAAGTCGTACTATCGTAGGGTACGGGTAGAATCACAGCCCCAGAAGTTTCTAGGTCAGATTGGTTAGGCGGAAGCGCCAAAAAATTGGAGGGAGTAGTTGGAATTGGATTAATTGAAGATTCAGACACGCGGACTACTTAAGCCCCCGCTATTCAAAGTATTCCTTTGTAAATCCACTTCATTTAACCCTTGGCTAGCGTCAGCCCATTCTAACCCACGGTCTAATAACCAAGTTTTAACATCGGTGAAATTAAAAAGAAGTTTGACTTCCTCTAGAGCATGTAGATTATCGAAAGCTTTACATGAAAAAATATCTACATTGACATATTCCCGTTTTGGGAAGGTATGAATGCTGATATGGCTCTCAGCTATAATCACAAAACCTGAAACACCTACATCATCAGGTTTGTCTCCAATATATTCTACGACTTTTGGTTCCGTTATGGGAGTCATAGACAACTTGGCCGGGAATTGATCTAAAAACCCTCGGACTAAATCTTGATCCCACATTTTGTCAACATCACCACCATAACCATCTATAACCAGATGCATCAAGCCTCCACAGGATGATTTATTACTAATACTCGGCAAAACTACAGGGCATGTACCTTGGCAAAACCCGGCGTTTAGAATATCATCACTGTTGTTCTGACACAATCTGGATCTTGGAATTTAAACTTCTAAGATAGACCCAAGCAAACATATCGTTTAAGCGGAGACTGATTAGAGTGGCTGACAATAATAGTAACGACGATCTAATGATTAAAGCTACCGGATTAACCCATTATTACGGACCGCAAATAGCCGTTGAAGACGTTAATTTTGGAGTTAAAAAGGGAGAGGTGCTCGGATTCTTAGGACCAAACGGAGCCGGCAAAACAACGACCATGCGGATTATCACTGGTTTTATGCCACCTTCCCAAGGGCAAGTCACTCTAGCAGACTACGATGTAGTAGAGCAATCCTTGGAAGTACGTAAAAGAGTCGGATATCTTCCAGAAACTGTGCCATTGTATACGGATATGCCAGTAACCGGATATCTAAAATACATGGGGACTTTGCGCGGCATGAACCGTCGCAACATTAAGAATCGTATTAGCGAAGTCATCGATATATGCCAACTAGGGGATTACCGTAAAACACACATAGGGAAACTTTCAAAAGGCTTTAGACAACGGGTAGGGATAGCTCAAGCCATACTTCACGAACCAGAGGTGTTGGTGCTTGACGAACCCACGATAGGAATTGACCCAATACAAGTAGTCGAGACGAGACGACTGATACAAGATCTCGGCAGGCAGCAGACGGTCGTGCTTAGCAGCCACATTTTACCCGAAGTTAGCATGATATGTTCTAGGGTCCTTATCATACACCAAGGTAAAATAGTAGCAGAGGATACACCCCAGAATCTCGCACAAAATCTCCAGGGCGTTGAACAACTCCAGATAGAAGTAGGAGGGCCGTCCTCTCAGGTTATCCCCGTACTAAGACAAGTAAAAGGCGTTAGCGAAGTAACACACCGTCCACAGCAAAACCGAGATATCTATTTGATTAGAGTAGAAAGAGGAGAAGACCTACGCGATGAAATTTCCAAGTCTGTCATCAGTAACGGTTGGAGCCTATTAAGTATGCACGCAGTAAGCATGAGCTTGGAAGATATCTTCTTGAGACTTACCACCCACGAGGACTTGTAACTATGCGAACCGTTCAGGCAGTGGCCTGGAAGGAAATACAAATTTATTTCAGCAGTCCCATGGCCTACCTGGTAGCTTTGATATTTTTAGCGGTCACGGGATTCTTCTTTGTTAAAGATTTAACAGACCCTTTTCCGGAAGCATCTCTGAGTAACCTTTTCTTTGGTGCAAGCCTTGTTATAGTGCTACTAGCGCCAGCTTTAACAATGAGACTTTTGGCAGAAGAACAGAAGTTAGGGACCATAGAATTACTCTTAACGTCTCCAGTCAAAGACTGGGAAATTATTATAGGTAAATACGTTTCATCTCTCGTGTTTTTTCTGGCGTTGATTGGCTTAACAATTTATTACCCAATTTTATTGTTTATTTTTGGACAACCAGACTCAGGCCCAATATATTCAGGATATTTCGGGCTGATACTATACAGTGGGGCAGCTCTTGCTATTGGAATCTTGACTTCCACTCTAACCAATAACCAGATCGTTGCATTCGTAGTAGCCGCGGGAATATTGTTGCTCTTGTATTTTGCAGACACCGGAACCGGAGTAGTAGGTGGCGCTTGGTCTAATTTAGTGACTGAAATCGGGATGAGTAGCCACTTTAACGATTTCGAGAAAGGCGTCATAGACACCAAAAACATTATCTATTTTTTGAGCCTGACCGCTTTCTTTCTGTTCCTTTCTATTCGGGCACTGGAATATAGGCGGTGGAGATAGAATGAGTCAACAATCCGACGATCAACCGCGAGACTGGAGAAGGCGACGTCGCAGGGCGTCGCCTTCAAATACTAATACTTCTGAGCAAGCATCCCAAGAAACTAACTCGTCATCCGAAGAAGACCTAACGAGCACCAGACAAACTGCAGGATCTCGCACTCTATTTAGCTTTCTAGAACCGTCTTTAAACACTATCGGTTCCTTTAACAAACCTGTCGTCTTAGCCGGCGTAATAGCGCTGTTTATTGGACTCGCACTCACAACCTTCGTGACTTCTATGCGGTTGTATGGCGCAGTGTTGATAATATTCGGAGTAGTACTAATAGGTCTAATAGCTTTAATCTTTCTAAGCAGCGTATTTGCTGCATTCGTTAGCAGAACCGGTAAATATGGAGTAAATACTCTAATAATGCTGTCTGCTTTCATTGGAATATTGGTGGTATTAAACTTCATCTCATTTGCAAACAACACGCGAATAGACACGACAGCTACTAACCAATTTAGCCTTGATAACAGTACTAAAAACCTTCTCGGCGACTTGACTGAACACGTTCATGCAATTGCTTTTTATAGGGAAGACGTTTCAGGCCAAGACTCCGAGGAATTGCAACAGATACTTCGGAGAGCTAAGGTAAACGATACGTTACAGGAATTCCAAAGCGAATCTGGCAAGTTTTCATACGAATTCAAAGACCCCGAGATTGAGCCTGACCTGGCCAGAAGTCACGGTATAACTCAATATGAATCCATTGTGATAATAGGCGAACAATCCGGGATCGCAGATATAATTCAGGCAACCGACCCAGATTACAGCCAATTAGAGCAAGACTTGTACACCGGAATTCTAGTGGCGACAGGAAGAGAACAGAGGACAGTATATTTCCTCAGCGGCCATGGAGAAAGAAGTACAAATATGTCAGGGGGAGAGGGCTATACTTCCCTCAAAGAAGGTCTAGAACGCGACAACTATAAAGTAGAGGTACTCCGATGGGCCCCATCTGATGACACAGTAACGGTTCCAGATGGAATCACGGATTTGGATGGACTACCGTGTGATGACTCACAACCTTGCCCATCAGGAGCAGCATTGCTAGTTATACCTAATCCAGAAGGAGAACTACCGGAAGCCCACGCGAAAGCTTTACATGAATATCTGTCTGGCATCAAATCAGATGGTACAGCTAGACGGGAAGGCGCCCGAATGATTTTTTTAGCTGAACCCGACTTATCAGAATCATTTAGAGTGTTTCTCGCCAACTGGGGCGTTGTAGTAAATGAGGGGTACATCTTAGATCTTGAGAGCTCATTACCCGGTAGTCCGCATACTTTAAGAATAAACCGGTATAATATGGATTATGCCCCTCCTGAAATAGTAAGTCCTCGAGGAAAACCTCTTGGCGTCTCGTTTATGCCGGGCGCTGCCTCTTTATCACCTCTTCCCCTACCAGATGACATCCGGCTGCCATTACCTCTAGCAGGTACCAGCCGAAATAGTTTCCTGGTCGATGATATAGAACGGACTATACCTATCCAAGACGGCGGAGCTAAGGACGATATTAGAGGCCCATTCATACCTGCACTCTACCTACAGGCCGTAGGCCCTATAGGTACGCCTGCTCCTAAATCTGCTCCACCAGAAAGCCAGCTATCGGGAATAGTTATATTTGGAGATGCAGATTTCGCTTCCAATAGTTTCTTTAACAAGGGCAACGGAGCCGATTTATTTCTGAATTCAGCCAATTACCTTTTAGGAGATTATTCCTTGGTATCGATCCGAGATCGCACAATCGTGTTCAGAGAATGGAATTTAGACAAAAATGAACTTGAATTCGTAAGATTTTCATCTTGGTTTTTTCTTCCAGGTTTGATGGCTTTACTGGCCGCTCTCGTCTGGTGGTTCCGTAGGTAAACCTTAAACAACTAATAGAGAAACAATCAAGCTCTCAAAGTATTCTCACAACAAAAGGCAGAGAATCTGCATATGAATATTCGATTATCGTTCTTTCTAGTCATAGTATTGATCCTCTTCGGTGGGACTTTTTTAGTCTTTCAATTTACTGATTCTTCAAAAAGTAAGCCAGTAAATCGCCCGTGGCTCTTTAAAGTAGACGACAATTCTATCAATCATATCCACATAACTTACCAGGATCTTACCGTAGACTATGATCGGAAACCAGGCAGTACTACCTGGTTCATCCAAGGGGCTAATGGTGATGCTGATGTTGAAGTATTTCAAAAGAAATGGAGCGGCACTCCGCTATTGCTAAGTGGCCCGCAAGTTAACCGAATAGTATCACCTAGTTTTGACAACCCTGATTCATATGGATTAGACCCACCTAAAACCATAGTCAAGGTAACGGAACGTAGCGGGATTGTTTACGAGTTTCATATGGGTAACGTAACTCCAGATGGTGAGAATCAATATACCTACTTGATTGGAGATCCCACCTTGTTCACAGTTCCACAAATATGGGCCGAGGTCATCAATAGACTTGCTTATGAACCTCCATATCCACCTGATCTAGAAGAGATCGAAGTGGGAAAGAAATAGTTTGATAAGTCCGGAATCCATCCCAACCTACAAAAATCTCGGATTCCGCAGTGCTTTGAAGAACTTGCAATTAAATCTCTGCTTAGAGGAGTTATATTGTGAAAGCCACGATTTTTGCCATTGGCACTGAGTTATTGATGGGTGAGCTTGTGGACACTAATTCGTCCTGGATAGCGGGACGACTACCTGCTTTGGGGATACAGCTGCAATCCATATCTATCATAGGTGACAATTTGGATATGCTCGCCGAGGCATTTGCAAAAGGGCTGAGAGAGTCAGATATAATTTTCACTACTGGTGGGCTCGGTCCCACTCAAGACGACCTAACCAGAGAAGCGATTGCTAAAGCCTTGGGTGAAACCCTGACAATACAGCAACCTGTGATTGATGAATTAGAAAAATATTTTGCTGGCAGGGGTATGACCATGCCTCTACACAATGTTAAACAAGCTCACCTGATCCCATCCGCTAACTTCATACCTAACCGGAACGGAACAGCACCCGGCTGGTGGGTAGAAAATGATGGCAAGATAATCATTTCCATGCCCGGTCCTCCAGGCGAAACACATCCATTATGGGAACAGCAGGTTGAACCAAAATTAAAGGGAATAGTAAACGAAGAAATAACCATTACGCGCAATATAAAGACGTTAGGGATGTCGGAAGCCGCCATTGATGAAGAAATATCCGAATTCTTTGGGAAAGAAAATCCTTATCTGGGCATTTACTCCAAAGCCGACGGAATCCATTTACGGGTAATCGCCAGAGCAGCCAATGAGTCCGATGCACGACAATTAATAAATCCGATTGAAGAAGCTATACACCAGCGGCTAGGGATGTACATCTGGGGATATGATGACGAAACGCCTGAACAGGCGTTAGGTTCAATTTTGATAGAACGAGGAATGTCTTTAGCAACTATGGAATCAGTCACAGGGGGATTTTTAGCTAATGCAATCAGTGAAATCCCAGAATGTTCAACATACTTTAAGGCAGGCATAATATCAATCACTAAGGAATCTAAATTGGAAAACGGTATACCAGCAACTGTAATTAACAAATTTGGTGAAGCTAGCCAAGAAACAGCAAATTCCATGGCAACTATCGTCAGAGAAAGAAATAAGGCAGATTTCGGGATAGGAGTTACAGGAGTTCCAGGTCCAGAAGAATTAGAAGGTAAGCCAGCTGGACAGATTTATATCGCTATTTGTTCCAAGGACGATCTAAGAGAGTTCCAAATGAGAGTTCCTCCCCGCCGGTTAACTATCAAAAGACGGGGCAGCAATACGGCTCTTACCGAACTCAGAAAGATGATAGGCTAATTTCTATACGTGAGCATACTAAGCCTCATATAAACCGTACACTACTGGAATAATTAGCTTATTCCAGTAGTGTACGGTGAGCTTTTTATACGGTCAGCTTTCTGTATAGCATTGGTAAGCGCTCTGGCAAGCTAAATATATCATCCAGAACCTCATAGCCCATATCACCACACATAGCCTGCAAATAGTCGTGTCCGGCCTTGTCGACAGTCAAACAGAAAGGAGTGATATCCTTCCTCTTGGCCTCAATTAAAGCCATATGAGTATCATGGACAGCATATTCCTTCTCAACACCTTCCCTGCTGTAACCTCGATCTTGAGGTCTTCCATCACTGATTAAAAACAGGATTTTAGTGCTGGCGTCCTGACCCTCTAGCTTAGTAGTGCAATGCCTGATAGCAGAGCCCATTCGAGTCGCATGCAAAGGAGTTATCTTGTCTATCCGTCGCTTTATCTTATCGTTAAAGTTTTCGTTAATGTCTTTAACTACATAAAATTCCACATTCTCTCGGCCATATCCTGAGAAACCGTAGATACCGTATGTATCTCCCAACGCTTCAAGAGCATTAATTAACAGAGCTGTACTTTCCTTTTCCAGATCTATAATACGCTTGTAATGGCGTCTCACCAGACCTTCTCTGCGACGCCTGAGCCATACCATATACTCCACAGGATCATCAGGAGCATCCCTATCATCGACTGTATGTCGACCTTCATCTATCGCTTCAGCCGTAGATGCACTCATATCCAGCAAGAAGACCACAGCGACGTCTCTCTGAATACGATCTCGATGCCAGTAGATCCTATCGTCTGGTGGGAGACCCATCCGTAAATCGGTATATGCTTCTAAAGCAGCGTTTAAATCCAGGTCTTCACCGTCCGGCAGTCTATCAATCTTTCGAAATCTTTCTGGCATAATTAATTCAAATTGACGTTTAACATTCGCTACCACCGAGGCATAATTTTTCAAAGAGTCCGCATAAAATGTAGGTTCTCCCTCTTCTAAGACTTTCTCTTTTACTATGCACCACCTCGGCTTGTAATCACCTGCTCGGAAATCCCACTCATCATAGACGTATGTCTTAGGCTCTCTGGCCTCGAGTTCTCCTCCTTGATCATCATCGTTTAGCAGAGGACCATATCCTTGCCCTGGTTGAGCATTAGGAGGTGGAGCTCCAGCTTCTTTCATTATATTCTGAGCGAACGCGCTCATACTACCATCAATCTCACCTTGTTCCGCATCCAATTCCAACTCAGCACTTTCTTGGAGCATCTGCTCTATTTGTTCTTGCGACAGGGGCTGACCTTCACCCTGTTGGTCCTGATCCATTTGTAACTTAGTCAGGAGTTGTACCATTTCGGGTTTGAAGTCGCCCCGATAATCCACTGGTTCAGGAGATTCGTATGGATCTCCTTCTCCCCCTTCACCGGATTGTTGTTGTGAAGCTTTAAGCTTGTCCAATAACGATTGGTATTCTTCTTCAGAAAAGTCTCCCGGATCATCCAAATCCTGGGGATCCCAGTCCTCCTCCGGCTGATCCTCGTTGTTTAAGCGGGATATAATTTCATATGCTCTCAACACTGCTTCACCTGTATCTTCAACAGTAGCGTTCTGGATTCTCAACTGAAGCAGTATCTTCGCCAACATTTCAGCTTCTTCTTTGTATTCGCTGGGAACTGGCAGGTCAGTGAATTGCTCTAAACTCATGTGGATAAGTATCTCTACCAATGCTTCCTGTAATGGAAGATCTTGGATATTGGGTCTGCCTGAACGGGCTTCGATTTGGACGCGTTCGGCTGCTAAACGAATCCCTGGATATTCTACTCGAATCCGAAAATCCAACCTACAATCCTCTAAGACCGTAAATAAATCGAACGCCAGTTTCCGATCATCGAATAGGGAGAGCAATCTCCCTATATCCGTGAATGACTCGACCTGCTGAGACCCAATCATTGGATTCCCATCAGGTCCATCCAGATCAATTAGATCGGCTCTCTGAGCTTTTCGCTCCGCTTCTAACTCAAACCTTCTCTGATCCGGGAATTGTGTGGTTGTCTTATTAAAGTCGTATTCAAAACTACCGAACTCTAAATGGCCAACTTGATGAGTAGCTACTACTTTAAACCAGGAAAAATTCTCATCTTTGTTATTATAATGATCTATCACTGGTGGCAAAAATACCTTAGTACCGTCTGTAGACGCAGTGTCTTCGTCCACCCACCCGATGTTTTTATTTACAAGTTCTTGGGTGTCTAAAACATCGATAGCATTCCCCGACAAAGCACTACAATATAAACGAACTATCCCCTTTATACGGTCTAACTCCAAACTAGAAGAGAGAGTTTCTAACAAAGCCTCTGAAGTATTCGATTCAATCTTAAAAAACGCAATCCCACTTTCAGGATTTTCCTTTAATAATTCAACTCCGTGATCAAACCACGTATCAAGTTGACTCATAGTCACTCTATTTAGTACCCCAGACAAGCTTTTGAGGAAATGGGGCACCGCATCGGGAGAAGTTGCTAAAAGACCCTCGCAAAGATCTAAAATATGCGCCTGAGATGCAGCAGGAACTTGGGTGAGAGCCTGAGTACCATCCGATAGAAATCTCGATGTGTCACGCATTCCTACCTTAGCTAAGCGTTCTCCTAATTTAAGGAACCGACCAGTTTGCCCTTCTTCAACCTGGTGAAGAGCCTTAGGAGCAAGTTCAAGACAACTTTTAACCTCTCGCCAACTTCCTTCCGTCAACACCCTACACATTGAAAGGAAAGCTTCACGTTCACGTCCCATCAGAGGTAAGACGTCCCTACCTAGAGATAAGCATTCGACCGCAACATCATATGACTTATATGAAAGTGCTTCTATCAATGAAGCAAAAACTTCCACGTCCCAGAAAGGCAAGTTACGTATCAAATCAGGACTTATTTCAAAGAACTTAGCAGATAAAGTACTGCTTTTCCAAGTACCCTTGTAGAGACTACGTCCCAACCCTGCCCATCTAGGTATATATTGGGGGCGCAAATTAGAGACTATCAAAGGGCTAGCTCGAAAAAATGCTACCGCAAGTGTCGGAGAATCCTGGGCCAAGTACGTACCACACCTCGCCCATTGCATGAAACTTGGGAAAGCTAAAGACCGGGATACCTGTGCACTTACTCGAAAATATTCAACAGCTGATTCCCAAGAACGGATTGTTTGATTACCAATCGCAATACCTTCTTTGGCCCATAACACGAATTCCTCGTTATTAAAAGCCGTTTCCATAGCTTCAGCTGCTATTTTATAATCTTCTAAAACTGCAGCGGGCAGTTTAGACAGTTCTGATTCAATCTCGGGAAACGAATCCGTGCTCACATTATCCTCCCTCTTGCAACACTAACTGGCTATATATATCTAGAAATTGTCCCAAAATAGTCGCTGTAGCCCCGAACACCACGTGCCCCTCGCAAGCATACGATATGGTGATATCCAAGTTTCCATCAACAAAACGGGCGTCTTGTAGCAAATTCCGTGGTTCTTGCAGGGTGGAGATTGGTATTTCCAAGACTTCAGCAATTTCGTCCGCGCTTGGCTTGAAAGGGTATGGATAGGGGATAGTTCCTACGTAGACGCGTACCCCGAAATTAGTGCGGGTCACTATATCATCTAATTGACCTAGAATAGTAACGTCACTCCTGCTTACCCCCATTTCCTCTTCTGTTTCACGGAGAGCGGTGTCTATAAAGTCCCTATCTTCTGGATCTCTAGCTCCTCCTGGAAAAGAAATCTCTCCCTTATGGTATTCGACCAGTTCAGAGCGTTTATTAAGCAAGACGTGATATGAACCGTTCTTAGGGTAAAGTAAGATTAAGACAGCCGCCGGCATTAGATCCGAGTCAGTTATATCAATCTTGACTCTTTCTTCAAGTACCTGCTTTAAGATAGCAGGTGTAGACAGGACCATCTAAACCTCTATTCAAATATAGACGAGACTACCTCTTCTATACTCCTCTGTAATTCTAACTCGTCGCTAAGGGTCCAGACTATTGCCACCTGGCATGCCCTTCTAGCTGCTATCCCTTGCTTCATCAGCCTCCCGGCATAAATGAGCAGTCTAGTACTAGCACCTTCAGCAAGACCATGCTCACGTAAATTACGCACCTTCTCACCTAGTCTTGCTAACGATAGAGCTTGTTCTTCGGTACATCCGCTCTCTCGACGTACTATTTCACATTCTATTTCTACCGGAGGATAATCGAACTCTACCGAGATAAAACGCTGCCTGGTGCTATGCTTAAGATCTTTTAATGCGCTTTGATAATGAGGGTTATATGAAATGCAAAGCAGGAACCTATCATCGGCTTCAATTATCTGGCCAGTTTTTTCTACGGGCAAGATACGTCTGTGATCAGTCAAGGGGTGAATTAACACTGTAGTGTCTTTTCTAGCTTCAACCACCTCGTCCAAATACAAGATAGCTCCAGCTTTCACTGCCCGGGTCATAGGCCCGTCGATCCATTTAGTACCGTCCGAATCTAATAAGTAGCGACCCACTAAATCGCTGGCCGTCAAGTCTTCATGACAGGCGATGGTGACAAGAGGTACCCGCACTTGGTCATCTTTGGCTTCGTTGGCTTCCCCTTGTTGTTCTTTAATTACAGTTAAAGGCCTACCAAGCTTCCATGCCATCCATTCAACAAACCTAGTTTTACCGCAACCTGTGGGACCTTTTAGTAGCACCGGCAGATGTTCGTTATAAGCCGCGTTAAATAGTTCCAGCTCATCTCCAACTGGCCTGTAGTAGGGTTCTCCTCGAACCGGAAACTCTTCAATTGCATATTGCTTATAACCTTGAGCCTCTTCTACCATCATCTTCCTTTCTCTACTTTTGTTTTAACTCGACTTTCCCAAATTTGTCCAACCACCTTAGTTAGCTCCGCCAGGTCACCATTGTTTTCGATCATTACCTGTGACCGTAATTTTCTTTCTTTAGTCGACATCTGGGCATTAATACGTTTTTGGGCCTCTTCCCTGCTTAGTCCGCTCCGAACTTTAAGTCGATTGATCACTATCTCCTCCGCCGCTTCTGTGCACCAAACTTCATCGACTAACTTATCCCAACCTGCTTCCAGCAACAAAGCCGCCTCCACCACGACTACGTCAGCGTCCTCTTCCTTTATCATATTAGCGACCATCTGACCCATCCGCGGATGCATTATGCGGTTGAGCTTAGTTAACTCTTCTGGATCATTGAATACTATACCGCCCAGTTTTTTCCGATCGATCTCACCGTCTGGCAGCAACACTCCATCTCCAAATACGTTTACCACTTCTTTCCAGATTTCACTATGTGGAAGATAAGCGGAGTGACCTAATGTATCAGCATCGATTACGTGTGCTCCGAATTCTCCAAATAGTCTTGCAACTTCGCTTTTACCGGTACCTATTCCTCCGGTTAAGCCTATTACTATCATCAAATCCTCTGACTCCTGAATGCCGGACCATTCTACCAAGGGGTACAGAAGCGGTCAACCAGAGTAGACTGATTGACTAACAGGTCAACTATCTATCGTTATCGGTCTCCACCGTTCAGGATATTTATATTCCAAATCGTTGAAAAGTTGTTGAAAGGGTTCGCTATGTATTGGAGTGGTGGTCATAATTACTGCATCTTCCCTATTGTCCGCATAGTACCCTTTCCTAATTCCTGTTTCCTTGAAACCATATTTTTCATAGAGCCGTTGAGCTACAAAATTAGAAACTCGAGCTTCCAGGGTTACCACAATAGAGCCATATTCAATCGCGGCCCGAACCGATCCAATTAGTAACAGCTCCCCAATACCTTCACCTCTATAACGTTCTCTAACCGCTATTTCAGTTATATGAGCTTCATTCCCTTGAAACCAAACACCTAAATAGCCCGCTATATTTGGCTCGGGGCTAAAAGCCGGAGGACCGTTTCCTACAATAAGCGACCGGAGTCTGGTTATTATTTTAGCAATAAAGGCAGGGGAGTCGCCGTTTACCGAAGTATCAGCGATTAAACGTGTATCCATTGCGCCTGTATTAGAGAAATAAGCGACCAGATACTTCGAGTACTTATTATTCAATTCG
>CAJXEF010000010.1 GCA_913052545.1 uncultured Chloroflexota bacterium | reverse complement strand
TAACGTGCATCCTTTTTCGATCCATACAATTTCAGGCCTTGGTGTAACTATCTCTTGGATTTGCCTATCTCCGAAACTAAACACCCTTTGGAGCCGGGTTGCCTCTATAGAATCTACAGATCCCTCAGATTCTCCGATGTCTATTAACATACGCAGTTCCCCCTCAGTAACAGCGCGATCTTCATCATTTGCTTCATGTCCGAATATTGTTTGGGTTGCGCGAGAGAGCCATTGTAAAAACAATATTATCGGATATAAAGAAAGCTCGATCACTTTCAGTGGCCGGGCATATAAAAACGTCATCTTTTCAGACTTTTTTACCGCGATGCTCTTTGGGATGATTTCTCCCAAAATAAGAAGAACAGTGGTTCCTATAACGGTGGCTGCCGTAAGTGCCAAGGGTCCTTCTCCTAACCAACTAACTGCTAAGGCTGTAACAAGAGCAGTAAACGCCACGTTGACCAAGTTGTTCCCAAGAAGAATCGTAGATAGAAGTCGGTCCGTATTATTGATCATATCTTGGACGCGTTTAGCTCCTGGAACGTTATTGTTTACCAGATAGGTTAACCGAGTTCTCTGTAGAGATAGGAACGCGGCCTCGGAGCTAGAAAAGAAGCCTGAGAATAAGATGAATATGGCTATTAGAACTGTACTTATGATGATATCCCCTGGCAAAAAGTTACCTCCCCGATATGTGTAGCGGTGTCATAGATGTCTGCGTCAGGTAGCAATCCGAATCCTATTCAGGTATCCAGGTAACAGAAGAAATCTCGCTAAATTCTCTCCAAACTTTGCCCCATGAGTCTCCACCGTCATCACTGCGGTATAGATAACCATATCTACTTCCAGCAAACATTAGCTGCGAATCAAAAGGTTGGGTGTTTACCACCCACATGGCCGTATTAGGTTGAACCGGTAGTGGGAGTGAAGACCACGTTTTCCCAGTATCAGTCGATCTCATAATAGCCCCTGTACTACCGGGCGTGGTATCTCCTATAGTTAGAAATATCGTCTTAGGATCGTCGGGCTTGACCAATATTCCCCTCGGATAGGTCATTGGGAAAACATTTTTGATTCCTACCGCCTTCCACTCCTCTCCACCATCTTCACTGGTGTAAACATCATTATTGACTACTACCACCACAGTCTTAGGTGGGCCACTGGAAACGGCTACATTATGGACGTCTAAGTTAGGGATCGACGTCGCGACTTTTTCCCATGTATCACCGCCGTTGGTACTTCGGCGTACTCCGTCCACTTCGAATCCAACCCAAATATCCTGCCGATTATCCGGATCTATGGCGATACCAGTAACCCTAGGCACACCCACCGCTGGACACTCTTTGGCGACCTCCACTGGACGTTCCTCCCAGGTTTCTCCTCCATCTGAGGATCGAAATATACTAGATGGATCCGGAGTACCTGTTCCTGCGTACATCGTACCCGGATCAGACTTATCAATAGCCAAAGACCAAACACAATTGTTAGTAAGTACAGAATCGACTAACTTCCAATCTTTCCCGGCATTACCACTTTTGTATAGACCTTTTTCGGTTCCGGCAAAAACTTTGTGAGGATCTTGAGGGTGACTCACGACCGTCCTGACTAGCGCATCAGAGTGCAGTCCAGAGTTGATCCCAGCTCTCTGCCAGTTCTCCCCGCCATCTTCGCTTCTGATTATCCCTTGACCCACCGTACCTACAAGGATTGTAAAATTCTCAGCCATCGTTCAAACCTCAATCTTATAAACTTTGGTCGCCGTATCATGGAACATTGAAGCCCTTTCAGTCACCGAGTAGTCTTTCGTTAACTTTTTAAAGGCGTTATACATAACATTATAGGAGTAAGAAACTTTATCGGGTGGAAAGTTACTTTCAAACATACAGCGGTCAGGCCCAAACTGTTCAATGCAATAGTGCATGAATGGGGCCATTGAAGAGACCAATTCTTCAGAACCCACTGGGATATCCCGTTTGTACCATTCAAACCCCCAACGCGGCATCCCCAATCCTCCTAGCTTGAGATATATATTAGGGCATGAAGACACCGCGGTTATTCCCTTCCGCCATCTGCTGAGTATCTCGTCTTCTTGGTTAGCGTAAAAACCTACTCTATTTACTCCTCCTGCATGATTCAAAATAATCGGTAGCTCAGGTATCTCCTGGGCAAAATCGGCCAATTCTAAAAGCTGCGGAAAGAACAACATAGTGTCGAATGTAAGGCCCATTTTCGCCAACATCCTAGCGCCGGATCGGAAAGTAGCATCCCCCAGTAACCCTTGACTCTCTCTGTTTTCAACTTCAGGAGCCGGACTCCAAGTCACATTATGACGTATGCCCCGAAATCGGTTGGGACTGGCAGCTTTTAGTTGGCTTAAAACCTCTTCTACCCTGTCTCCCATTTTTAAATCAGCATGTCCAACGATACCCGCTGCTGCTCTACTAGGTCCATATAAACCACTCGCGCTTGCGGCAGCTAATCCCTGGACGAACTCCACTTCACCCACGGATTTCAAGTGATCCGGACCATTCATCTTATACATAGACCGAGCTTCAACGAATACTGTTGAAACTACATTGTGCCCGCTATCAATATCCTCGACTAGGTCTTGAAGTAAATAACGATGATACGGAATACTCTGGGACCTGAAATCCCAGAAATGATGATGAGGGTCGCAAATCGGAATATCCGGCTCGAGCGCAGGTTCTTTTACTAGATCTAACCAGTCATTACCACCAAACGGCATATGCTCCCCCTCTACTAGACATTTGCCAGATTTAATGGAATTCTCGGCAAAGTTCTTTCATATCCAGATTGCTAAATCCCTGCTGTTAAGAACTAACCCTCCGATATTTCAGTAATCTCTGACCCTCTAAATTCTGATTTATATAAATATCACCCCGTGAGTCCAACCAAATAGCATGTGCCCCTGCCTCGGTGGGACCTGACCATCGGGCAAGGATGTTTCCATCGAGATCAGTAATACTTATGAACGCATCTAATTCCGGTATAAACACAGTATCATCCTGATCAATGTAAATGTCACAAGGTCGTGAGAATCCCGTCCATTGGGTCAGGTAGTCACCCTCTGAATTAAAAACTTGGATACGATCATTTTCTCTGTCTGCCACAATGATCCGGCCATCCTTGTGTACCCAAACGCCATGCGGAACATGAAATTCGCCGGGGGCCGATTTCCCGGGAGAACCCCAAGAAAACAGTAATGTACCGTTATTAGCAAACTTATGTACACGGGCATTTCCATACCCGTCCGAGATATATAAATCACCGTTAGCCGATTGACCAACATCGGTAGGACGATGAAAGGGTCCCGCAGCCTGTCTAACAGTATCGTTTGTATCCCCAGACCAACCTGTGTCTGAAGGGTTATTCCAAGAACCTAAGGTCATCAACAGCTCCCCAGTCAAACTATATTTAAGAACCACATGACTATTTTTCACAGGCATGTATAGATTTTCTTCTTCATCTATAAACATACCATGTGCATCAGGCAGCTGCCCTTCCCCCCAACTATTCACAAAATTACCGTCTTTATCAAGTACTATTAATGGGTGCTCACCTCGATTAAAAAGGTAAACCCTGTCTTGAGAATCAGTAACAATAGCTGTTTGCCCCAGAGTCCACCCATTGGGAATCTCACCCCACCCTTCTATTAATTCATAGGTGTATTTCCCTGATCCTACAGTAGACATATCACTCACCTCTTATAACGCTGTTAAGAGCTGTTCATATGGATAAAGTGCCCTAAATTTCTTGGGTCAGAGCGATAATGATTTCGTCCACCATCGATGCCGCTCGTTCAGTCACGGTCTCCGGAGTAAGACCACCAAGAGGATGAGGTATGCCAACTGGTCTAAAACCTTCTCGTCCAAAGGTACGGGCATGCACGGCAGCTGAATTCAAGAAAGGGTTAGTACAAAGCACAACAGTGGGTATGCCTTTAGCTTCTAAAGTCATAGCATCGTGCATACAGCACGAAGTACAAGAGCCTCAATCTGCGATAGCTGTTACCACAAAATCACATTCAGATGCCAATGAATCAATGATTTCTTCGGAAGCAGGCCTCGAATAAATAAATTTGTCTACTAGCACGCTATCTTTCAATTCGAAACGCTGATCCAACAACTCCTTAACGTCCTTTAATAATACTTCGGCGTTAGCTTTCTTATTACCCAGAAATCCGCCTACTTTTCCTGTCAGGGTTTCAAGTCGGGGCACCGCCCTCCAACTGGTTAATACCTCCGGGTCTATTGGAATCTTGATACCCAATTCTTGAAGCCGTTGCTCAATATCTGACCCCGGCATTGGTAATGTAACCATATATCCTCCTTAAGGGGTTTCAATTTTCCTTATAGCGCAGCGAGATCCCCATCCAGGTATATAAACAGAATGCGGGCCACCTGCACCACCTGCTACTAAAATATGAATATCATCCACCCTCCGAACTACTGGGACCATATCCTCGTTGTTAGAAGGGTTGACGAACTTTGGCCACAACATCTCCCTTCTATCATCGCCCTGAGCCGGCCCTCCCTTTCTCAACAAACCAACCGACTTCCGAGCATTTTCGTGAAGAAACTGTTTCACATCCTGCTTGCGCCACCCAGCGTTAGCAAGCATCTTGGCATGTTCAGGGCCAAGAACTACGAGAGTATCCCCCATGACGTACATCTGGACATTCCCCAATGGGCACATGCTATCCGCTAAAACTGTTAGAAAATTTCTATCGTTCACCGCATGATACATGATGTTATGGGGGGCTTCGCCTGGAAAAACCATGACAGTACTATCTTCAGACTGAAATCCAGCATCTACATGATATGGGGTCCAAGGATTTGCTTCCTCGGATTCGGCTATGCAATATGTATACGCACCCGGATGACCAAAAGTAGCTTTATTGGTATCACCAGGGACAGCTCCGCCTAGGTTAACCAGTATCAACTTGACTGCTCGACCAATAGTTGCGTTAGACCTCCACCCTTGTCCAAAGCAATTATATCCAGAATTTATATCTAGAGCCTTAGCGATTGGACCATTTACTACAACTAAGGGGGTATGAATACCGGTAGAGCACATGACACCCCTTAGATTAAATCGAGGGTCCATCAACGCTTGGATGGCAGTTATAACTACTGGCATGTACTCAGGCAAACAACCAGCCATAACTGCATTTACTGCTATTCTCTCGACAGTCGCCTTGCCGCCCAAGGGAGGAAGTTCAGCAATCAACGTGCTTGCGTCTTTCCCCGAAGCTATTACAAATTCCTCTACTTTTTCACCAGTGGGCGGAACGACTGGAAGCCCATCCGTCCACCCTGTTTCGAACATTAATTCAATAGGATCTATTGTCAATCTGGATGTCATATGTTTACCACCTGATCGGATGAAATATTCCCAGAACTGAAATCGTGTTGGTCCGGATATTTGGAGTGTATCTAGGCTCCAGTTGCATGTCAACGATGGCCTAGTCCCTATTAAAGTTCTGTATCACTACAAACATCAATCAGTCAAACAGATTCTGCTCTTATCCACTTTGGCTACCCTGATTCAGCAAAGTATCCGCAGATCCAAGACCCTCCAAAGCCAGTCCATAACCTAGGATGTCCTGCATCGTTCGCTTAATATACTGGGTCGTTGCAACCCGTGTATATCGGAGCACCAAATCTGATTGTTGAGTTAGCTGCTCAGCAAGGACCCATGCCCTGCCCACTAACTCATTTTGAGGCATAACCTCGTTCACCAACCCCAACTGTTTCGCCTCCTCAGCTCTGATAGCCTGACCAGTCAAAAGAAAGTAACGACCTCGATTCATACCCAGGAGCATAGGGTAAACTATATGCATACCATCTCCAGGGACTAGACCACTCATAAAATGACCAGAATCCTGAAATAAGGCAGTATCCGAAGCCAAAACGATGTCACATAATAAGGGAATTTCCGAATGCCTCAAGGCGGGCCCATTGATAGCACTGATCATCGGGACTTCTATATCCAGCAAATTACCCAACAACTTTTTACCTTCCCAATAAGTTCTGTCCCATTCTTTTGGTTCGCGTTTCGGAGTACCGGCAGAGGAACCAGGTGGGCCGGAAAAAGCATCCCCGGTACCCGTCATAATTATCACCCGATTATCCGGATCACTGCCAACATCATAAAATGCCTGTGGAAATTCTGAATGTGGGCCACCTCCCCATTGCAATGGACCATCGTCCGTATGAAACGTCATTTGTAAAATACCGTTACTACGCTCCATCTTGATGGATTTATATTTATCTGCGTATTGTTCTAAAGTAGCCACAATAACCTCCTTAGTTATGGACATATGATTGCTTTGGATATACCGGTAGTGACAGAAGCATCAACAACCCTGTAACAATAACTCGCGTGTACACCTAAAGTTTTCCAACTAAATTAGATAAAAGATCTCTTGTTCTTTTAGAAATTACTTCGGGTTGATCGCCAACCGGATACACGGATGCAAGAAAATCAGTAACCCCGGCATTTGCGAACCTCGTGAGTTGTTCCTCAACCTCCTTCTCGTTACCTATAACTGCCACATCAGCGGGTCCATCAACTGATTCCACATTTAAAATTCTACGGTAATTAACCAGGGTACCGTACCTTTGAAACTTAGTAGCGGCCTCTTCAAAGGCTGCATCGGGGTCATCGGTGACACATATGGGGAGACCTACACAAATTCTAGGAATATTCCTACCAGCCTCCCGCGCCGCCTTATTAATCCTAGGTGCAATATGTTTTTCAATCGCGGAGATACCGGCCATCCAAGTAATAGTACCGTCAGCCAACTCCCCTGCAACTCGAAGCATAGCCGGGGCCAGAGCCGAAATCAGCACAGGGAATGCTGAGGTCTCTGGTACATCGATCTGAGTGTTTACCTGATACATTTCTCCTGAAAATTGTGCCATACCATCACGGACCAATGGATTTAATATCGATAGATATTCTCTAATATGATGAGCCGGCCGTTCATAGGATAAACCCCAAGCATCTTCGACATTTCCCTGGTGTGACGGTCCAATGCCGAGGGCCAGTCTACCCTGAGTCGCTACCTGGGAAGTCATCGCCTGTTGTGCCATTGCAATTGGATGCCGGGGATAAGTGGGAACAACAGCCGTTCCGATTTCAATCAATTGGGTATGTGACCCGATCAGAGAAATTGCTGTTAATGCATCGAAGCCTCGATTGGATAAATGGGGAATCCAGAAGCCATCAAAGCCGTCTCGCTCCGCTTCGACTCCTTGTCTAATTATCTCTGGTAGGAGCGATATTTGACCGGGGACACTTCCGGGAAATAACGATATCTTCATAGGATTACATTCCTTCACTTTCGTACTATTATTACACAATCCTTAGAGCCTCCTACAATACGATTGGATATGTGTAAACAATCTCGAAGTGGGTTTTACCGAGAGGCTACATCACGTAATTCAGACTTTAGACCACCTACTTCCGGCAAAGCATATAGCGAATATAATCGAAGACACCATCGCGATCGATGGTCCTGAAGGTAAATTAAAATAGTAAGAGAAATAAAGTCCCGCTACAGCAGAGGTTATTCCAAATACTATCCCCACAAGAATTACGCGCGGAAAGCGCCGAACAATTAAACTAGACGCGGCACTAGGTGTTATCAACATTCCTACTACCAGAATGATTCCAACTACTTGTAGTGACATGACAATTGCTACTGTGATCAGAATCAGCAATAAATAATCGAGTTTAGCAGCCGGCAAACCCGCAACCTTCGCTCCCTGAAAATCAAATCCAACAAACACCATCTGTCTATAGAAAATAATCAATACAACTGACAATGCGGCGGTAATGCAAATAGTCACGTACACGTCTATCGTAGATGTACCTAGTAACTGTCCGAGAAGTATGTCCTCTACATTCAGCTTACTGCCACCTGTTAGCGAGAGTATTATCAGACCCAGTGAGAATAGTCCGGAATAAACTATTCCAATAGAAGTATCATTAGATACCCGTGATTTTTTCACAATATAACCAATGCTCAGGGCTACGATGATCCCGGTTGGGAGGGCTCCTATAAACGGACTCACTCCAAACGCGTACGCTACTACCAGACCGGGCAACACCGCATGAGCCAAGGCATCCCCCATGAAAGCCATTTCCCTGTTTACAACGAACGCACCCAAAAATGGACAGGTTACTCCTATCAAAATACAAACGATAAGAGCCCGAGACATAAAGGAATATTGAAGAGGCTCGAGGAGGAAATCAATCCACATGATCATGATGTCCAATTCGATGTTCGGCAAACATTTCTCCGTGGGAACCGTAAAGCTCAGTGAGTACTTCTTCAGTAAATACTGATTCAGGTTTTCCATGGGCACAAACATGCCTGTTAAGGCAAAGTACCTCATCAAACCTATCTGATAGGTTATTTAAATCGTGGGTAGCCATCAGTATGGTCGTACCTTCGTCCCTGAGATCTCTTAAAACGTCTATTACGCCTTCTTGAGAAGCTATATCTACACCGCTGAACGCCTCGTCGAGTAGCAGTATCTCAGCTTCCTGCGTAAGAGCGCGGGCGATAAAAGTTCTCTGACGCTGTCCACCAGAAAGATTAGAAACCAAATCATCTCTACTATCCCACATACCCACTTTTCGTAGTGCTTCTTCAACCTTTCCATTATCAGAAAACCAATATTTCCGGAATATAGAACCTTTATTTATAGTACCCAATGCGACCACGTCTTTTACCGATAAGGGAAATCTCCAATTAACCATTTCACGTTGAGGAACATAACTTATCGTTCCCCTAGAAGCACCTGGAGGTAAACCGTTCACCGAGATTTCTCCATGAGCTATTCCTTGTAATCCCGCTAAAGCATTGAATAACGTGCTTTTTCCTCCCCCATTTGGCCCAACTACGCCCGTAAGCACCCCTCTAGGAATTGAGAAAGAGACTTCATCAAGAACTAGAACATTTCCAAATTCAACACAAACCTCATTGCATAGTATGCAAACATTTAAGCCGTCAGATGCTTTATATGGCATCGAATCTCCTTAAGAATTAGCTCAATAAATTTACGTTAATATACAATGACAGATAATCCCTACGGGACCGCCATCAGATTATCAGCGAGAATCCCAATATTATTTTCCATAAAGTCTATGTAGGTTTGATTCAGGCCAGACAACGTCTCGACATTTAATCCTCGAGCTATTCGAACCCCGGTTTCATCAGCCACAGCTCTCACCGATTTATCAGCATAACTTTCCTCAAGGAATACTACCTTCACATCATGAGTCTTTATAAATTGCACTGCGTTTACTAACGCTTCAGGGGTCAAACCAGCCTCCAGGCCCACATTAGGTATAACAGATTCCATAGCATTGAGATGGTAGCGATTATTGAGGTACCCAAGGGATTGGTGCCCAGTCATGAAGGCTCGCCTATCATCAGGAACAGCAGCCAATGTCCTATGGATATAATCATCTAGCTCATTAAGCTCTATCAAATACTTTTCGGATTGCATTAGGTAATGATCTTGTCCGCCAAGATCAACGATACATAATTCCCTAGATATTACTTCGACCGCACTTGCCACTTTTGTGGGGTCAAACCAGAAATGTGGATCCTGATTACCATGCTTCTTTCCATGAGTAATTTCGTGATTATCGTCCTTAACATGGTCCAGTAGCGGTATGAATTCTACAAGTTCTATATGTCTTATATTAGGATGGGTTTTTAATAAATCGGTTAACCATTTACTTTCATATCCTGATCCAATTCCAATAATTAAATCCGATTCTGTAATCCTCGCTATATCCTTGGCACCTGGGTGGTAAGAATGAGGATCTACGTTATATGGGACAATTGACTTAGCAATTATTCTCGGGGCCGCAATCTGATTTATCCAATCTGTTACGATAGGTGTAGTAGCCATAACTTGTAATTGTAAATGCTCAGGAATCCCTGAATCAGTGTCAACTGCCACGGGTATTTTCGTAGAATCGATTCCATGACAAGCGACCAATAATATTAGAGACAAGGCAAGACTAAAAATGCCCGCAGAAGACAGTTTATACAACCTTTGATTTCCTAGCATTTGGATTGAGAACGAGAATCATTCCTGTTTTTTGCTCAATGAGAATAACTCTCAATTAAAGTTGTGTCAATCCTTGATTATTTGTTAATATGTCGATATGGCCTCTAAGATAAAACGGCCCACAGAGCAAGACTCAAAAAGCTTGCTTGCTTCGAAAAATGTGTCAATAACCAAGCCACGATTGATTTTGGTAGGGCTATTGTTGAAAGAAAAACGCCCACTAACAGTAGACCAGGTCGTGAGATTGTCCCGGGGTAAGCTGGCCCTCTCCTCGCTTTACCGGGTAATAAACGACCTTCGAGATTGTGGATTGATTGAAGAATTCACAACACCCGAAAATGCCAAAGTTATTGAGTTAATCACCAGTGATAGCAGACATCACCATCATATTTTCTGCGGCAATTGTGACTCTATAACGGATTTT
Organism: uncultured Chloroflexota bacterium; assembly: GCA_913052545.1. The sequence goes on along the minus strand of CAJXEF010000010.1, from coordinate 13,415 downwards.
GAAATAGACCCACAGCTAGAGCAGGATTTGGCTCTAGAAATCCAGCGTATAGAGGCCGAACATTCGATTTCTGTTATCTCACATTCTCTTGAACTTATGAGCCTGTGTGTACCGTGTAAAGAAAAGCTAATCAACTAGATATATCATTGCGGCTATCCTATTTTAATCAGTGGATCATGAAGTGATCAACGTGCAACAACGCATATGGGATTGACACTACAGGCCTACCCTAATTTACCATTCACCCTACCAATAGTTAGACCGGTGAGTGACTCTTGAGAAATCTTCTGGCATGCTCAACTGCCTCATCTATGTGGGCTTGTGAGTCTTTCCAAGGATATATAGTTACTTCCGAGTTTGGCGCTAAGCCTGCTACTTCCATAGCCCTCTCGTACGGATGAGCCGGCACGTCGTCCGGAGCTATTAAAATCGGTGTCTGCATTGACCCCACAAATTCACGTGAAACCGTAAAAACAAAGTCAGCGCGGTCCGTATACATACTGGTCAAGAAATTATGGACCATGTCCATTGTAATTTCAGGACGTTTTTCGCAAAGTGGTGGCCCCCAACCCGTTATATTATTTTGGTAGAAAATATCTGGCAACTCGGGCCTAAATCCACTGGGCTGCATCAAAGCGGCGGCAACAATACGATCTGGCACCCTGCTAAGCAGATTAAGGATCATGGGACCAGCTATGCAGAACCCAATGACTCCAAATTGTCGTATTCCTAGATGATCCATGAGTCCAATATGATCATCTGAATAAGCCTCCCAAGGCCGATCGATCTCTAGTGGTCCGCTGGATTGCCCAAGAGGAGCGTTTCTAAGATCCGAAGCGATGCAACGAAAGTCATTTTTATACGTCTCCATTGGATTGAAAGGGTGAGCGGTTTCCAAAGACGACATTACCGAATTAAGGCCACCACCAGGGACAACCAATAACGGGAAACCAGATCCAACTTCTTCGTAATATATGCGGGTAGATTCTCTTTCGTAGAACGGCATAACTCCTATCCTCCATTAATAAGGCCCGATTTCGGCTTTATATCTAAACAAAAGGGGGCATCTTAAGACCGGCGCATTGATAATTATTACAGGAACACGAGACTTAAAATACTAAATGTGCGATTTAGTATTTCAACAAGCTGCATGTGGCTCCTTCCCATTGGAACATTATCCATGCTGTCCCCGATGTAATCAACCGCCTTAATAGCTCACTTCCTACTATTGGATCTGGTTAACCGGCTATTTCCTTGGATCAAATCCACACGATGACCTAATCGAAAATCTATTCTGATATCTCAAACTCCCGCAGCAGTTCTTTGTAGATTGTTTTACTCCTCCTTGATCACTTTACATTTTTAAAATATAACCGGTAGACGATACTATCTCTCCTTTACTGAAACATAATACTGATTATCCATTCTTGAACCAGAGTGTCAAAGACTGTGAAAAATAGTGTTATCATACTTGAATCTACATGCATAGGGTGCCTTATGACGAGTATCAGTAGATCACCTTGCTGTACTCCTAACCGAAACACAACCGATTCTTATCTACAAATAGAAAGGCAGAACCTCCGTAAACCCATATCCAACAATGAAACTCCCCGCAAAATGGCACTTATACAGGGTGGGATATTTATTATGGGGAATAATGGCAAATCAGGATACTCGGGTGACGGCGAAGGTCCATCTCGACCGGTCAAACTAGATTCATTTTTTATAGATACCTGCTCTGTTACTAACACACAGTTTCTAGATTTTATCAAAGATACCGGTTATGTAACTGAAGCGGAACAGTACGGCTGGTCATTTGTGTTTCATATTCTGATTCCAAAAAGCGTAGCCAGCTCTGTGAGCCAGGCACCTCAAGAAACACCTTGGTGGTGGGTCGTTAGAAAAGCCAGTTGGCGGCACCCTGAGGGTCCAGGGTCGAACATAAACAAGCGCAAAAATCATCCAGTGGTCCACATTTCTTGGAATGATGCAGTTGCTTATAGCAACTGGGCTGGCAAACGGTTACCAACGGAATCTGAATGGGAATATGCTGCTCGTGGGGGTCTAGAGCAGAAAACATATCCATGGGGAGATGATCTAACGCCAAACGGAGAACACCTATGCAATATTTGGCAGGGAGATTTCCCTGACCACAACACAGTCGAGGACGGCTATGTAGCCACTGCACCAGTTGAAAGTTTTAAACCGAACCCTTACGGCTTATATAACATGGTTGGAAATGTCTGGGAATGGTGTTCCGATTGGTTTAGTATGCCTCAATCGAAGGAGTCAATCCACGACAATCCCAAAGGTCCACTAGGAGGTACAACTAAGAGCATGCGGGGTGGCTCATACTTATGCCACCAGTCATACTGTGATCGATACAGAGTATCTGCTAGGAGTTCCAATACACCAGACAGTTCCACTGGAAACCTAGGGTTCAGATGTGTTCAAGATATCAACTGAATCATCTATAAGAATCATCACATTATCGGGAGAGAAACCAAATGCCAAAGAAACCTAATCTAGTGTTCATTTTTAGCGATCAACAGCGCCAGGATACGATGGCATGTTACGGCAATGATTGGATCAAAACTCCCAATCTAAATAAACTGGCCCTCCAAAGCTTCATATTCCGTAATGCCTACGTAACACAACCTGTCTGCACACCATCAAGAGCTTCAATAATGACTGGACTTTATCCGCATAGAGCGGGGCCAGTTCTTAATGGGATTGAGTTGTCTGAAGACATCCATGCAATCGCGGAAATGGTTTCACCTGATTACCTCTGCGGTTACTTTGGTAAGTGGCATTTGGGACACGGCGATACTCCCCAACATGGCTTCAGCAAATGGGTTAGCACAGAAGATGGCTATAAAGGCAGGTTCACTCGTGGTGGACCACTATCAAATAGAAGCGATTATCATCAACATCTCGTAGATAACGGATTCTCTCCCGATAGACCCGCTGGAGAAATAGACACTTTTAGCCACAGTAACCTGGTTTCCTATCCTTCCGAATTTCAAATGGCTCCATACTTGGGAGACAGAGCTGCAGAGTTCATTGAAGAAAACAAAAAACAACCTTTTGTAATGTACGTAAGTTGTGTTGAACCACACTCGCCTTACATCGGATCTATGCAAGATACATATGATCCCAACGATCTTCCCGTCGGTCCAACTTTCTTAAAAAAGCCCGAGAATGTGTCACTACTCAACAGGGTAAAAGCAGAATATTATCTGCAATATATGGAGGGTGGTGACCCAAGCCAGGACAGTTACATGACCACATGGGCAGCTGTAGGCGAAGACGTTACCACCGAATCGGGATGGCGGAGCCTCAGGGCTCATTATTTTGGAACCATATCCTTAGTCGATCAAATGGTAGGCAAAATCACGAGTGCATTGGAAAACGCTGGCCTTAGCGACGACACTATTATCATATTTACTAGTGATCATGGTGACTTATTAGGAGATCACGGGATACTTGAGAAAAGATCTTTTTACGAAGAATCGGCGCGAGTTCCATTATTGATGGCCATACCCGCTCTATCGTCGTCCCAGATAGAAATCGGCGGCAGCTTCAGTCACATCGACCTTGTTCCTACAATACTAGATTTGTTAGGACAACAAATTCCATCCCATCTCCACGGCGAAAGCCGTCTGGCAGTACTAGAAGGTAAAGAGAGCCTAGACGGTAACGACGTGGTTATAGAATGGAACGGAATACGGGAAGGACATTTTGACCGAGGACAAGCAACGGTCGAAATCGACCGCATGAACCACTCCATGTGGAGATCTATTATCTGCGATCGCTGGAAATTGAACCTATGCACTGGGGATCAAAATGAATTGTTTGACCTCAATTCCGACCCATATGAAGAGAACAACCTATTCGAACTTACCGAGCATAAGGATCGAATTAGGGATATGGTAGCTCGAGTACGTATATGGCAGAACCGTACAGGAGACACCGCTTCTCTACCAGATGTATAAAATCTAAAGGCCAGGTTAAAACTTCGGGATCGGCATGGAGCGCTGTTCAGGACAACTCGGTCCGATAGGCAGATTGAGTCGTCACATCAGATTTAGCTCGGCGTATCCACTCTCTACCACCTCATTACAACGCTTTCTATAAGAATGCTGGCTGCCGCTATATCGGGCTATGATCCTCTTCTGACGACCCTCAAGGTTACTGTTGATTCCAGTCATCCAAGAATCAACTTGATTGGATAAAAGTCCTTCACCTTGTTCCAATACGTATTGGTACCAGCTGTCAACGGCTTCTGGTGTCGCTTCCGCACATGTTAGAGATCTTTCATTCATATACTGAATTAAGTTCGTTATCCATTCGACGTTGTATTCAATACTCCGAGGATTATTCCCTAACAAAGCATGCGGCCCTAGGATCATAAACAGGTTAGGAAAATTATTAATTTGGAGCCCTAAGAAAGTCGATAACTCTTCTTGCCATTGCTCTTTTAATTTGCGTCCATGAACACCCGTAACATCTATTCGATTATAGCTACCCAATATTGCATTAAATCCGGTCGCATAAATTATCAGGTCAAATTCAAATTCTTTGTCAGTAGTTAAAATTCCTGTAGGAGTAATCCGCTCAATAGGAGTTTCACTGATATCGATAAGTTCAACATTTCCTCGATTGTATGATTCGTAATATTTGGTTTCAAGGGGGACACGCCTAGTCCCAAACCCATGATCTTTCGGAATTAGTTTCTCAGCCACTTTAGGATCCCGCACTCTTCCCTGAATTTTATTAGCTATGAAATCTGACATGGCCGCATTAGCCTCAGGGTCCGTTAATACATCCTTAAAATTTCCTTGCCACACGCCAAAGCCTTTACTTGCATACAGGTGTTCCCAAAAAGCACATCGCTCTTCTTCTGTAACTTCAAAAGTGCCTCTAGCGTCGGCTGTATGCAGGAACCCTGCCAGTGTTTGGTCACAAAGCTCAAACATTTCTTTATAACCAGCCCTGATGGCTCTCATCTCTTCAGGTTCAATACTTGAATTGTGAAGAGGAGCACACCAGTTAGGTCTACGCTGGAAAACCGTAAGATGACCGACATCTTTGGATATCTCTTGGATTACTTGTACTCCTGACGCTCCCGTGCCGATAACTGCAACCCTTTTACCAACTAACCTGACAGGAGTATGGGGCCATCGAGATGTGTGAAAAGCCTCCCCTTTGAAAGATTCAATTCCTTTGATTTTAGGGAGAACGGGCTGAGATAGCAGCCCAATACCTGTAATGAGAAACCTGCTTCTATAACAACTTCCATCCTGTAATCGGATTTTCCAACTCCGTGTGTTATCGTCATAGAGGGCTGATTGGACATCACTTGAAAATTGGATGTCCTTGATCAAGTCAAATTTATCGGCGACATGTTGAAGATATCGAAGTATTTCAGGCTGTGATGCGAAATGCTCCGACCAATCCCACTCGTCAAGAAGTTCTTGTGAAAAGGAGTATGCGTACGAATAACTTTCCGAATCAAACCGGGCACCCGGGTAGCGATTCCAATACCAAGTGCCACCTACCCCTGTACCCGCCTCAAAAAGGCGAACCTTCATCCCGATCTCTCTGAGTTTATATAACTGATATAGTCCAGCTATACCTGCACCTACTACAATCGCATCATAATCGAGCTCAATATTCGTATGAGGTTGATTAAAGGTCTCCGTCGGCTGTGTCATTCTATTTCCTAGTTGGTCATTATTTTATAAGAATACTGTCGCCTTCATCATTTGCCGATTTTTAGGAACTATACCAATAAACTCTAAACGAGATAAACGCTTACAAGCTTCTGGAGACGACGTTCATCGGAACTTGTTGCTCATCAAGCAAGACAGCCATCCCATAGCCTACCGGGTCGGCTTTGTCCTCACTGACCAATTTGCTGAGCATACCCACAATTACTGTTTGGTCCAAATTTGAGGCCTGTGATTGCTTAGCTCGGGATACCAAGGAGTTTCGCCGCGGTCTCACCCAGAATTTTCATACGATCCTCATCGCTTAAATCCGGAATCGACATGACATGGTCGACAGGAGCCGTGTTCCATGGAAACGGGTAATCGGTCCCAAGGACCACGTGATCTATCCCCGCCTCTGCAATCAGATGCCGCATACCCTCGCCAGTGAACATGATCGAATCGAAATACAATTGACCACCTCGAATATATTCGGTAGGCTTCTTCTTCGGCAAAGAACCAACCTCGTCTGGGAAAGTCGTGATCACCGCGTCCGATCGGTTGGCATAGGACGGTAGGAAACCCCCACCATGCGAAGCGCAGATCTTAAGGCCTGGAAAGCGGTCAAGCGTTCCTTCGAAAATCAGATGCGACAAGGCTATCGTGGTTTCCAGCGGATTACCAATCGTATTCTCAAGGAGACCATTCCCTGCCAACCGTCCGCTCTGTTCCAATTCGTGAGTGCCTAGCGGGTGCATGAATACAAGCACTCCCAACTCTTCGCATTTTGCCCAGAAAGGGTGGAATTTCGGGTTGGCTAGATCCGCTCCGGCTACACTGCCACCAATGCCAATACCTCGGAAGCCAAGGGTTTTAACAGCGTGCTCGACCTGTTCCGCTGCAAGGTCTGGATATTGCAATGCAGCTGTCGCAAAAGCGACAAACCTATCCTGATGCAGCGCGCAGAACTCTGCCAAGGCATCGTTTTGAACTTGAATCAATTTGGCAACGGTATCCTGCTCAGTCCGGTACCAGTAAGGATTGATACTAAGCGCCTGAACATCGACACCTGTTCGATCCATCTGCACTAAGCGGTCGCCGATATTAGCCCATAGAAGGGCAGGTTCCTCCAGTGAGTGATGAATCAGCTGGGCAGCCTCTGGAACAATGCAATGCGCATGAACATCCACTGTCTTCACTCGCTTGTCACTAATGACTACCTCTCGGCGTCCATGCGTGTACCCCTGATGAGAACCACCGCCTGGACCAGTACTAGCACCATTCTCACAGTCTACAAAGGCCAAAATCGGACCCTTATTCATGCTCCCACTAATAGGCATTTCCGTTCCTCTCATTCTCACGATAGTTGTTAAATATCCTTACCTATTGTATTAGTGCGGACAGGCATAAGAAAAGTCCCGCTGAGTGAGGCCTTTCCTTTTGGGATAAATCTGTGATTTTGCAATGACTTACTAATTCCGGGTGGTAACCGCACGATACATTATTGATCAGTCCCAAAACCCCGAAAGTAATATCCTTAATAACGTTCGGTTTAACTTAGCGTATACGTCCCTCTGGCATGTTGACCCAAGCACTCATTTCATGCGGAGGCGTGGTTGGTTCAGCGGAGCATACCCGAGATTTGTTGAGCTGATCCAGCGACGTGATCCCCAAGAGGCCCATACTAACCCTGATCTCCTCGTCCAGAATCTCCAAGACCCGAATGACTCCATCCTTCCCACCAGCTGCCAAGCCCCAGCCTTGCAACTTACCGATTGCGACGGCTTTGGCTCCCATAGCAATCGCCTTAAGCACATCAGTGCCACGCAGAACACCTCCGTCGACTATAACATCAGCTTTGTCACCAACAACATCGATCACCTCGGGGAGAATGTCCATAGTTCCGAGTCCATGATCCAATTGACGTCCACCGTGATTCGACACCCAAATAACTTCGACACCGTGCTCCACGGCTATGGCCGCGTCTTCGCCAGTAGTAATTCCCTTCAACATAAAAGGTCCACCGAAGTATTCCTTCATGCGGTCAATTGTTTCCCAAGTAACTTTAGCTTGCCACTCCCGATTTTGGGGATCGCGAGTAGAGTCAACCGACCAGCGGCTGATTAGAGGTCTCTCCCTGCGGCTGTACACGGCCGAATCTACGGTGACACACAGTCCTTGATAACCTGCGTGTTTCGCCCTATCTAACATACCCTTGATCCAGTCCCAATCACCGCGGATGTAGAGCTGGTATATCTTGGCACGTTCGTTCGCCGCAGCCGTTTCCTCAAGTGCCGGCAATGTCGCAGAACTAACCACATGCAATGTCCCAAATTCATCAGCAGCTTTGGCAACAGAGACTCCCCCTTCGGAATCGAAATTTTGCAACCCTCCAATAGGAGCTAGCAATACGGGAATTCTCAGGTTATGGCCAAGAAATGTGGAAGACCTGTCGATCTGGGAGACATCTACCAGCACTCTTGGCCGGAATGCTATCCGATCGAAGGCCAGACGATTTCGCCGCATCGTAGTTTCGGATTCGGTACCGCCAGACAAATAATCCCACGGTCCCTGAGCCAGGTGCCTGCGGGCAGCCTGTACTATTTCTTCATTCGTCATGAACTGTGAACTCAATTTATACCTCCGTATCCAAAGGATTGATAATCTCAACCCCAATGCTTTGTATTAGAACCTAGTATAGCGTTCAATCCCGGCACGAGGAAACTAGCCAAGAAAACTCTGACCCGGAGCTCAGGCACCGCATTTCACCCTTAAAATGCAGGATTTTTAATTCTTACCCCCGATACCGCCCCCACTTAACCCCACAGAAAAAGCCCCCGCAAATAGTTCGGGGGCTTTTCGTGTCTAGGGACGTGGCAGGAGCGGGAGGATTCGAACCCCCGACCACTGGTTTTGGAGACCAGCGCTCTGGCCAAACTGAGCTACGCTCCTGTGTTGGTACCCCTGGAGGGACTCGAACCCCCGACGCGCGACTTAGGACGCCGCCGCTCTATCCAACTGAGCTACAGGGGCAAATTGGTGGAGATAGAGGGATTCGAACCCTCGACCTCGGCATTGCGAACGCCGCGCTCTCCCAACTGAGCTATATCCCCTGAAGACACGCGCCACTAAGCATGGATTACGGATATTCTTACTGGGGACAAGGTACCCTTCCAGTACAAAATGTTATTCTCTGGGATACAGCGTGTCAAGATGCCAATGCAGAACAATCAAGATGGTCAGCTGTTCCCGATGATTCTTTATAGAGAAGATCCTACTTTCCTGTAAGGTGGTAATACATTAGTCATCCAGGGAATCATGTCCTGCAAAACAACTAACGGTATTTCATGCCCCATAGCATATTCATGATAATCCGGATGGTAACCTGCTGATTCTAGAAAAGCCTTAGTGTTCCGGGCAGTTTCCATAGAGACCATTGCATCGGATAGCCCATGGGCTATGAAAATAGGCTGATCACGGTTTACCGGTAACCTATCTTGCAATTCCGATGGATCTGGAAGGGCCGCACTTAACGCAACCAGCCCCTTGAACCTATCCGGGCAATCAATGCCACAACGATAAGTCATGCCGCCCCCTTGAGAAAAGCCCATCAGCAATGCGTTACCTTCTGCGCCTTTAAAGCTACCGAATATCTCGTCAAAAAATTCCTTCAACAGCGTCTCTGAATTCTGAATGTCTTGAGGAGTAGCTTGCCCTCTCGGAGGTGACCAACCATAACCAATGTGGCCTGACCCTAGGTCAAAAGGTATAGGCGCATTCGGGCAAACATAAACGTAGCCTTCAGTTTCAATAGCTGGAGCTAATCCAGCCAAATCATCCATATTAGCCCCAAATCCATGAAGCATTATTACTAACGGGTATTGAACACTTTCTTCATAATCATCTGGCAGCACGGTAATGTATTTTAGTTGCTTGCCCTCATGGCGTTCGGCATTCATTCATTGACTCCTAATTGGTTGTCAGGAATCCCAATTGTACACTACTGAAAAAATAGGCATCAAATTTATGAGTCCATTACTTTGTTAATTAATAAAATTACTATGGAAACAACCTATCTCTTGTTATCAAAATTATATACGCCTGATAAACTCAATGTCAGAAAATATTAAGGTATGTTTTATGAATTTAATTTACCACTTAGCGCATAAGGATGATTGGGACAGATTTGCATCAACCCCGGAATACAGCTGTAGCAGTTTATCGGAAGAAGGTTTCATTCATTGCTCCGAAGATCACGAGCAAGCCTTAAAAGTAGCTAATAGACTTTTCAAAGGCTTAAATAGCCTGATAGTACTTGAACTCGACGTTATGAAATTGAAAGCGCCTTTAAAACGCGAAGCCAGTCGTTCAGGAGAAATCTACCCTCATATATACGGCCCAATTAACACTGACGCGGTAGCACAAGTCCTCGCACTGCACTGCGACAACAACGGACAGTTTTCTAGTATCGTCTGACATCGCATATTCAATTCATAGTCGAGTATATGAAAAATCGATATAAACCCTTTATTGTCTATACCGATGACGAAGTAGCCCTCCTGCAGGACCATATATCCGGACTACAGCATTGGGACGAAACCACGTGGTCGCAAAATTCTGATTCGATTAATAATAGAGGCTACAACAACCACTTAATTCCCTTCTACCCCATACGGGAACGTGACCCAACACTTTTTAGCAAACTACAACAAGATCCGCAGGTTGAAATTTATTCCATTTACTCGTTCTTCCCAAAAACCTATAAATTAGTATACAGCTCTGAACCGCCGTCAATTAATTTTAAAGGTCGGAGCCGGGGTCAGGTTGCTATATTGCACCACAAAAGTGGTTCATTAGTTATCAAGCCGTATCAGAGTAAACAAGAATCTTATATAGCTGATACTGTGGGCAACCTAGGACTCGGTCCCCAACAATCGAAATCAATAGGCGGCTTCTTGACTGAATCGTTCCTGAGCGATCCTTTTTTGACTGATCTTCCTAAATCGTCGATTACACCCGACCTAGCATCCAATATCGGTGCCAATCTAGGACGATTACTTCTGGATCTTCACAGGGAGAAGATTGTCTACAACGACACTACTGTAAGCGATCCCACGGGACGGTCTCATCTCTTAATATCAAAAGATGCAAGTTGCCAGCTGATCGATTTCGGTGTGTCTGTATGGTTAGATAGCATCGAGTCACTAAGCCTAGAGGAGGTCTATAACCTTGCTCGCACTACACCAATGTTCCGTCTGTTCTCTGGGTTTGGCCATGGGGCTGCGGAAGTTGTCCGTTTTTTGTATGCCTATAAAAAAGAATTGTCACGAACTACAGCTGAGAGCATTATGGAAAGAGATGTAAAATTCGTCGAGCAAGGTATAAAAGTCTTAGGTGGCCGAATCGGTGATTGGATCGTAGAGCCATTTCTATCAGGTTTCTTTGAATCTTACCGTTAGTATCTGACTTCCCTCAAGCGAGCAACTCAAAAGGTCCTACTATTTCTGCTCTAGGAGAAACGCCACTAGCCCCTCAACCTGTTCATCCGTCAAGTGCGAGGTTACGGCTGCTGTCATCAGACCAGGCATGGCTCGTTCCACACCCTCAGCCACGAAAGCCTCCGGCATTTTGATAGATTCTATTAGGTAGTCCTCAGGAGACATCCCCGGTTTTCTGCTAGCAGCTTCGCTACCGATATGTGTCAGATCTGGACCAACCATCCCTGCTGCTACACCTTCCACCGTGTGGCATGCACCGCAACCTCCAGATCCTGCGAACACTTCCATTCCTAAATCTACATTACCAGAGGAGGATGAGTCTCCTGCACCGGAAGTATCTGCCGATACCGGATCGGTGTGAGAGGCCTCTGTTGATACAGAAGATGAGTCTACTGTCTCTTCGTGACCGCCAGATTCTGCTACTGCGTGCCCCTCTTCTCCGTGAACGTAAGGCACAGCGTTTGCTGCTGCATATGCTCGCGGCTCAGGCGTAGCGTAAATAGACGAAAAAAGTGTCAATAAGGACAGGGACACCAAAAGCCCCAGCGCCAACCCGCCCAGGAAAATCCAGGTCAACAGACGTTGGTCAAATTTGAGATGCATATAATAAAATATAACTATAGCAAATTTGATACACGACAAAATAATGAGAATAGGAGTACTAGCCGCACCTATCCGATTGACCGGCCATATGATAAAGAATTCGACAATCGTGATAGCGAACAATATGATCGCGATGATCACGTATTGCTTTAACGTTGGGTGACCAGAGTGTTCTCCATGGGATTGGCTGCTCATTTACCTAACTCCTTAGACCAATGGCACCATCAACGGTGCGGGGCCAATGACCGCCGTAGGGCCCGCATCAAATCCGCCGATGAGGTAAAGTAGCGTGAATATAACTATCCAAACGATATCTACGAAGTGCCAGTACAAACCTGCGATTTCCACATCTAATACAGTTTTCGGACCTAATCGACCCTTGCGAGCGACGAAAAACAAACCCAATAGCCATACGATTCCTAGAGTCACATGAGCTCCGTGGAAGCCTGTCAACGTGAAGAAAGTAGTACCAAACAGGTTGGTATAAATATACAATCCTTCCGATCTAAACAGATTGAACTCATATACTTGGAAACCAATAAATATTGCTCCCATTAACGCGGTGAGAAGAAGCCATATCTGTATACCTTTTTGGTTATTAGCATTGGTTGCAGCCAATGCACGAACCATGGCAAAACTGCTACACAGTAATACGAAAGTGCTTATAGTAGTAACAGGTATGTCTATGATATCTATTGGATACGGACCGACCAAGCTTTGTCCTCTGTATACCATATAGGTCGCGATCAGCGCCCCAAAGAATAAACAGTCCGAACTAAGGAAAACCCACATTAGTAGTTTCCGGTGGTTTAACCCGGTACTGGTATATTCTTCTTCAACATGTTGAGCTGTTTCAGCGTGGGCCAAGTTTGACCTCTCTTAAATATTTGGTGCTAGTGATGAGATTCAGCTGCGGCCGCCGGCTCATTGGCCCAGCCTATGACACCTAAAAAGGCGATTATGCCACCAATGAAGCAAACAGGGAATTTGATATATGGCCACGGGATCTCTATAAAGAGCCCACCCCCAATCCAAGCTATACCAAACGCAATCACGAGGGGCCAATAAGATGGGCTCGGCATATGGATAGTACTGACATTTACAGGCTCCTCCGGACCAGTTATCGGATTCCCTTCGGCTTCCGCTTTCCGTTTTACGATCCAATAGTGGTCGATCCCTTGGATCTGAGGGATTTCGGCAAAATTATATGCCGGAGGAGGAGACGAGATGCTCCATTCTAACGTAGGTGCGTCCCATGGATCGTGCCCAGCCGGTTTGCCGCTCTTTATACTTTGTATAAGTATAACTATGAAAAGTGTTGCTCCAACAAATAGAACCAGGTACCCCAAGCTTGAGATCAAGTTCATATTATCCCAACCATATTCGGTACCGTAGGTATATATCCTCCGGGGCATTCCATTCATACCGGCAAAATGCATCGGGAAAAATGTGATATTCATACCAACGAACCACAGCCAGAAATGTACTTTACCCCAAAATTCGTTTAAAAATTTGCCTGTTAGCTTGGGAAACCAGTAATAAATACCTGCAAATAGGCCCATAAGGGAGCCACCAAAGAGCACATAATGAAGATGAGCTACTA
>CAJXEF010000009.1 GCA_913052545.1 uncultured Chloroflexota bacterium | reverse complement strand
ACTGGCCCCTGCTCGGTAATCTTCGCAAGCCCCATGTATCGTTCCTGGTATAGAGAAACATCGTACGTATTCTTCGATAGCTTCAGGCGGGAATACTGTTGAGGCATTATTCACTCGTTCAAATCGCGACCTTATGAAATAATCTGGGTCAGCCCCAATAACTTTTTCGGGAAAATCAAACGGTTGAATCAAAAAGAACCAGTGATAAGTGTTAGTGGCCATTTCCTTGTCAACAATGTCAAACATATGACGAGTTGGAACAATGTCTAATACAGCTAATTTAAGAACTCTTTGTGGATGATCTTTAGTTAGCCTATGGGCAACCCTTGCTCCCCTGTCGTGGGATACGAGGAAAAACTTCTCATAGCCTAATTGTTGCATAACTTCGACCTGATCCAGTGCCATTCTACGTTTAGAATAAGGGAGATGTTTGTCATCACTATCTGGCTTACCGCTGTCACCATATCCTCGCAGATCTGAAGCGATCACCGTAAAGTCTTGAGCTAGTCTTGGAGCTATTTTATGCCACATAGTGTGGGTCTGAGGGTATCCGTGCAGTAATAATAATGGAGGACCATTGCCCCCTTTCACCAGGTTGATTGTCGTACCGTCGACTGTTAATTTAAGTTGTTCAAATCGGTCGAACATACCTACTCCATAAGAATTGATGGGTTTTGCAATTAGATCAACAAAGGTCGAAACCTAGTAATGCTATTAGATTCTAAGAACGAGTGCTGAATTGGTCAACAAAGAGTCAGTTCGGACGAGTATTCTCTCTGGGTAGTTTCAGATCGTGGCAATAGTCCGTTGAGAGGAGTCATGAGTTGGAGTATAATTGATTAGACGAAATTTATTTTTGGTAATAGGTTTGATATGCAGGTTATATTTCTTCAAGACGTGTTTGAAAAAGCCCATGCAGGTGAAATCAAGCGCGTTGCCGATGGTTATGCGCGTAATTATTTGATACCCAAGGGTTTGGCACAGGTAGCGACGCCAGATGTGTTGAAGCGGACCCACAAAATCAAGGCCGCAGGGGACGAACAGCGTATCCGCGAAACTAATGAAATGGAGGAGCTTGCTCAGCTTTTAGATAATACTGAGATTACATTAACCGCACGGGTAACTCCAACAGGCCGTTACTACGGTGCTATATCAAGCGCACGTGTAGCGGAGGAATTAAGTTCCACTATCGGGCGAGAAATCGAACGCAGGATAGTGGATGTAATTGAGCCTATCAGAGAACCAGGCGAATATGAAGTGACATTGAGATTGTCTACGGACATTAACGCTATTATAAAAATAATGGCCGGGGCCGAAGAGTAACTTGAATGTATGCGGAGAAGCTACTTCCTCATGACGTAGAGGCAGAAGAAGCAATTATTGGGTCTCTTCTAATTGATGGAGATTCGTTTCTCAGGATTTCTTCAGTAATAAAATCAGAGGACTTTTACAGAGAGAAAAATGCTATTTGTTTCAAGTCCTGCGAAGAGTTGTTCCGTCGTAGCGAGGCCATAGATCAGGTAACACTCGCAAGAGAACTAGCGCGGACGGAAGATTTGGATGCGGTAGGAGGAATGGCCTATTTAAGCCACCTCGTATATAGTACTCCGACTTCTGCCCACGCTGAACACTACGCTCATTTAATCGCTCGGACTTCCACTATGAGACGACTCATAGGGGCCGCCTCTCAAATTTCCGCAATTGGCTACGCAGATACGGACGATGTCGAAGCGACTCTAAGGAGAGCTGAAGACACGCTCTTTCAAGTGAGGTCAGGGCAATCTGAGCGTGGTTTTGTTCCACTACGCCACATTTATGACCAGTTCTTAGAAGACCGTAACTCTATTACAGATACATTACAAAGTTCAGCGCCAATAATGACTAGCTTTTCTGACCTGGATGAATTGCTAGGTGGTTTGCAACGGTCCGATATGTTGATCTTAGGAGCGCGTCCAGGCTTGGGTAAAAGTACCTTGGCATTGAATGTTTCGCTTAATGCTGCCCGTAATGGTGCGGTGGCAGGTGTATTTAGTTTAGAGATGAGTCGTGAGCAATTAGCATTACGTATCCTCGCCTCGGATGCCGCTGTGGATGCTCATCGCTTGAGACTCGGTCTTTATACCGAGGCTGAAGAACAACGAATTATCGACTCTGTAGGCCAACTGTCAGAATTGCCAGTTTACATTGATGACACCCCGTTCCAGGGAATGGTTGAGATGCAAAGTAAGGCAAGAAGATTATCTATGGAGCAAGGGCTGGATTTATTAGTCGTGGATTATTTGCAGCTAATCCAGGGATCTTCAAGGAATAGAGGTGGGGAAAACAGAGTCCAAGAAATCAGCGAGATTTCTAGATCTATTAAGGGTATGGCCAGAGATTTGAATATACCGATTATGACTTGCTCGCAGCTAAGCAGGGTAGTAGAAGGTAGACCAGGGCATAGGCCCCAATTGTCTGATTTACGGGATAGCGGCAGTATAGAGCAGGATGCTGACGTTGTGGCTTTTATTTATAGGGAGGATGTGTATTATACTGAAGATGAATGGTCCCAACATTTTCCGGGGAAACAATATCCACGTAATATAGCGGAGATAATTGTAGCCAAACATCGCCATGGACCAACAGGCAGCGTCAAGCTGAGGTTTGAAGATAATCTGGTGAGGTTCGTCCCCTTACCGCGCTCTGATATTTTTTAACAATGAATTTTGAAGGCTTCCCCTCAAAGGTCCTTTGTACTCCTATACCGGATCCGGTTATAAACTCCTTGCTGGAAAATATAACCGATTTGACTGAACTGAAGGTAGTTCTGAGGGGTGTTTTCTTGTTGCATCAACAGAAAAGCTTTCCTCCCGCTGCTTCTGTGGAGACCTTATTAACGGACGGGGTATTAATTCGTGGCTTGCCGGATGGTGATAGTAGTCCACATAGAGCTATAGCTACGGGATTACAGTCAGCGGTGTATCGCAATATCTTTAAGCTTTTTAATATCGAAATTTCTGGTTTAGAACGCTCAATGTTTTTGCTAAATACAGATGCTAGTCGACGTTGGTTATCAGGCAATAAAGATGTGATTATCCTGAACGAACTCCCAGATGCCGTTTCGATTAACGAAAGTGTTTCTCCCTATCCAAAGTTCCAAAAATCGAATATATTTGTTCTTTACGAAGAAAATATTGGGACTATCTCCCCTATGTTAGCAGAGGAATTAAAGTTAGCTGAACAAGAATACAATTACGACTGGGTACAAGGAGCCTTCCAAATAGCAGTCAACCAGAATAAGCGAAATTGGGGATACATATCTGCTATTTTGCGCCGCTGGTCCACTGAAGGGAGGGACGACAAAAGAGAATATGGAAAGTCTCGGGGATATACTCAAGAGAATAACCCAGGGAAATACATCGAAGAATACCAACGGCGTCGCGGACGGCTTCCGTGGGAACAATCAGGGGATCAGGGGGACGGACGGATCTGATTCTACTGGAGACTCCTGCAAGATATGTAGAGGAGCTGGATGGGTCAGTAAGCAGGTGCCAGTCGGACATCCGGATTTCGGTGAGGCCTTCCCGTGCCGTTGCCAGGGTGAAGATGTAGGATCCGTCAATCGTGTCGCATCTTTAAAACGTTACAGTAATTTAGGCTCCCTGAATAAGATCGGTTTCGGAACGACTATTCCTATAGGACCTTTACCAGATGTAGGGAGCCAACAACTTTTCGGTCAGGCTTTGCACGCCGCGATCGACTTTTCGGAATCCCCAGATGGTTGGTTGGTATTTACCGGTCCGAGTGGGTCCGGTAAGACACATCTCGCAGCAGCCGTAGCGAATAGGTGCATTGAAAAGGAACAACCTGTTTTTTTCGTAGTGACAGCCGATTTATTGGATCATTTGAGAGCGGCCTACTCTCCAGACAGTGAAGTGTCGTATGATGATTTATTCGACCAGGTTAGAACTGCTCCCATTCTGGTAATAGATGATTTAAGTTCACATACGGGTAGTCTTTGGGCCCAGGAAAAACTTTTTCAGATTTTCAACTACCGTTTCAATAGTGAACTACCTACAGTTATTACAGTCAGAGGGCCTCTTCATCGTTTAGATGAAGGTTTAAGGACTCGTCTGGAAAATACTGAGGGATTTTCCAGGGTTTTTGCTTTGGGTCAATATAACACCAGGTTGAACCGTCGTATTGGTGACTTGCCAACCGAAATGACCCAGCGCATGACTTTTGAAAGCTTTGATGAAAAAGGAGGCCAGACGGCGAGTGGTGATCAACAGGCGTCTTTATCTCAAGCGAAGAAAACCGCAATGAACTTTTCCTTGGATCCGGAAGGCTGGCTTTTATATACCGGTCCTAGCGGTAGTGGGAAAACTCATCTTGCTGTCGCCATAGGGGGACAAGCATTGTCCGAAGGAAGGCCAGTCTTTTTTGCCTTCGTGCCCGCTTTATTAGATCATCTAAGGTCAACCTTCAGTCCAGATAGTCCTGTTGGTTATGATGAACTATTTGAACAAATTAAAACGATACCAATTTTAATATTGGATGATCTGGGCGCAGAAAGCAGCACCGCGTGGGCAGAGGAAAAATTGTATCAAATTGTAGTTTATAGACATGAGGCTCGGCTTCCTACAGTAATCACAACCTCCTTTAGCTTGGATGCTCTAGAGACTGCTAAACCACGAATAGCTACTAGGCTTGTTGACAGTCTGGTGGTGGATTGGCAGCCGATATCCGCGCCAAATTATAGAGATCAACGGCGGGTTTAAATTTGTTCGATCGGAAACATAAAAATGGTAGGTGATCGTACGGAATCAAGAGGTCCAAACCTTTATCAAACTACTCAATAAATTGGAGCTGGTTCGTGAAATTTAGCAATTTTCTTTTCCCGGAAAGTAAAGTTCCTACCGGTGATTTTGATGTGATAGATGAGTCTCTCAAGGAAGCCGAATTAACTGAAGCGCTTGGGTATGACGCGTTATGGTTGGCTGAGCATCACTTTGATGGAGGCTGTGCATATGTAGATCCTATAACATTTGCATCTGCTGTTGCGGCTAAGACTAGTCGGCTGAAAATTGGGTTTGCAGTAGCCCAGATGGCTTTACACCATCCTGTTAGGTTTGCAGAGCAGATAGCGTTAATTGACAATATCAGTGGGGGGAGGGTGATAGTGGGGGTGGGGAGAGGTACTGCCTATAACTTCTACGAATTTCGGGGATATGGTATAGATCCATCCGATGCTCATGAGATGTTGTTAGAAGTCGAGGAAGTGCTAGTGAAAGCGTGGACATCTGAGAATTTCAAACACGATGGAAAGTATTGGAATGTCGAAATACCCTTGTTAAGGCCTCAGGTATATCAAAAACCGCATCCCCCTATAATACGGGCTTGTTCCGGATTGGAATCTACACTTCAAATGGCGAGGGAAGGTCGGCCTTTCTTAATGAATATCCAGAGTGATGAGGTTACACAACAGCGTTTGGATCTCTATAAATCTACTATGCTGAAAGTTGGATACAAAGATGAGGATATTGCTAAGAATGTCGCCGACTCCTGGGCATGGCGCAATATATTTGTAGCGGATACCGATAGCGAAGCGGAAAAGATTGGTATACCTTACTTTCGTGAGATGCGCTCTTATCTGTCGGGGAACCGTACCCGTATGAACACTACTGAAGAGATCGAATCCCAGTTAAGAGTAGTAACCGGCGCAGCTCGAGAGTCGGTAGATCACGGATTAATTTTCGGTTCACCCGAGACTGTGTGTGAGAGGCTCAAAGCGTTGAATGACACAGGCATAGGCGGCCTAATTATTCATTTCCGATTGGGCGCAATGCCATATAGCCTGGCTGCACGCAGTATAAAACTATTCGCAGAAAAAGTTGCCCCTCAATTTCAGCAACCAATCGATCGGCAGTAGTCCCTATTCACCTGACAAAATCTGAAGTTGGGAGGATATATCACAGGTTCTACTTCTTACCTAGGGCGTAAACAACGAAGCGGTGCATTCACCGCTTCGTTATGCGATTATATTGACAACTCTAAATTGGAAGGGATATAGCCTGACCTGTTTGCGCACTCCGGGTAACCGCTTCGCTAAACTCCATGTAGTGTACTCCAACATCGAAAGGGGTTCTGGCTACAGGTGTTCCTTCTCTTATCGAGTCTATGAATTCTTCTTCAACATGCCAGGAATATTGGTCTTCTGATGGATTAGGTATTTCAGCAAGTTGGCTCTCTCCTCTTTTGCCTCCAAACACATTCATCCGTTGATCCAGATGAATTGTCCCCTCTGTTCCGTATAGCCAAACTTCGTTACCTGGAGATAATCCGGTTACGGCACTAACTCGCATATGGGCTTGGGCACCGTTTGCTAGGGTAGACAATATATCTACATGATCTGGTATGGTTACTGTGTGCCAGGACCCATCGTAATCTTGACGCTTAGGTACAGTCACTTTGGTCATAGCCATGACCTTTTCCGCTGGCCCGACCCAACGTATCATCGCTTCGTACCAAATGCCCATGGACATAATGTTAAAACCACTTAGATAGCGGTTTTGTCTCCAATGTAAAGGAGAAGTCGTATCAACGAAATCTTGACCCAGCACCTGAACATCAACCGACAGTAGATCGCCCAAGAATCCTTCATAAACTAAACGTTGTAAAAGTTTGTCGACTTTAAATGTTGTTGGAGATGGTACGATTTGTGCAACTTGGCTAGGATGTGTACGTGAAACTTCGAGCATCGCTTGGGCTTCATTGGCTGTGGTTGCCATACGAGCTTCACACAGAACGTGTTTGCCTTGCTCTAATGCAGCTATGGCTAATGTTGAATGCATATAAGGCCAAGTTCCGATACAAATGGCGTCTAGGGTTTCATCATCCAAAAGATCCTGCCAATTGTCATAAACGGTCGGTATATTGAAGGCATCTGCGACTTGTTGTCCTGATTGTCTGCTACGATTGGCTACAGCAGCAATCTCTATTCCTGCAACTCCTTGAAAACCAGGGATGTGTCGTTCTCGTGTGTTTCTACCTGCTCCAATCAATCCAATTCTGACGGGCTCAACGGCCATAATTGACTCCTTTTTCGGATTTTAAAGTATGAAAACTTATTGTTGTAAACAGCCACTCGAAGTTGAGTGTGGTCTAGCTGTTGGTTGATGCGCATGGCGGGGTTCGTACTAGGTTAGCGGAAGTGGCGGGCTTTTATAAAGCGAGGTGGCTAGCTAGAACTAGTCTTGGCCAACCACCTCAAATAGGTTCCATGAAAACCGTTCTACCAATCCGATACAAATGCTGAAGCACTGTACGGGCATTATTTTCAGAGGGTCAAATTTATCGGATTTCGACAGTAGCTCCTGCTTCTTCTAGCTTTGCTTTAACTGAGTCAGCCTCGTCTTTGGCTACCCCCTCTTTAACTTTAGCGGGAGCGGCTTCTACTAATTCTTTGGCTTCCCTCAATCCTAAGGCAGTGACTTCGCGAACTGCTTTAATAACGTTGATTTTATTTGCTCCAATGTCTTGTAGCATGATGTCAAATTCAGACTGTTCCTCATCTGCTGCAGCTGCAGCTTCGGCAGGGGATGTTCCCGCGGCGACGGGGGCAGCTACAGCAACGGGAGCCGCTGCGCTGATACCGAATTCTTCTTCCAGTGATTTCACAAGATCAGATAATTCCAATACACTCATGCCTTTGATTACTTCCAATAGTTCTTCTTTGGTGGCCATGGTTCCTCCTATACAGTTTGATTTTAAGGTTGCTAAAAGTTGGTAACTTTGGGATAAGATTATTTAGTTTTCGCTAATTGGTCGAGCTAGGAGCCTCTTCAGATTCTAATTGTCGAATGCGGGCTTGAAGTATACCTCCAAAACTTTGCGCTGGGCCATTTAGGATACCCAGCAGTTGGTATAGTGGAGCCTGTAGCTGGCCAAGTAATGTAGCTACTAATTGGGGTTTCGGAGGTAATGCAGCTAAGCGTTCCACATCGGTGGCGGGTAGAGGTGGGCCATCCCCAATCACGGCGCCTTGAAAGGCTAAAGATGACCGGGAGGTTCGAATGTATTCACTTAATGTTTTAGCTACCTCCACAGGCTCATCGTACCCAAAAGCAATTGCTGTAGGTCCATTTACTATATCTTTGATTTGGGGCTTATTGGCTGCGTCGGCTGCTAGATGCATAAGTGTGTTCTTGACGACGACGAACTCAACTCCTGCAGCACGGGTCCGACGACGCAGATCAGTCATCTCATTCACTCCGATGTTACTGTAACTGGTCGTTACTGCAATTGAACATTTTTCTAATTTTCCCTGTAATTCGCTTACTCTGTCTATCTTGGCCTGTGTTGGCACGGTTTCCTCCTAACCTGGTTATTAAAAAAGCTTCCCAACGCAGTTGCTTTTGGGAAGCTTGGCTTCTCTTTTAATCTGCGCCTCGACGGGTGATAAGAATCCTTAGCCTCTAGAGGACCCGCGGTCTCAAGCTTATTTGACTTTTAATAATTGCTTTTATTACTCTTGCGGTTTAAGGGCCTGTAGGCTGTTCACATCTACTGGTACGCTGGGCCCCATCGCGCAATTAACAAATGCTGATTTTAGGAAAGGTCCCTTTACTGCTTCTGGCTTCGAACGCACTATCGCGTCCATGAGTACTGATAGATTATCCATCAGGGACTGCTGCTCGAAGCTTGCCTTCCCAAATTGACCATGGATTATGGATGTTCGGTCGGTTCGATATTCCAATCGACCGGCCTTGGCTTCTTCTATGGCTCTCGGTAACTCCCTAGGCTGCACCATGGTACCAGTCCTAGGATTAGGCATCAACCCACGTCTTCCTAATATACGCCCTAATTTGGCTATTTTGGGCATCACATCAGGAACGGCCAACCCGATTTCAAAGTCTAACCATCCGCCTTCTATCTGTTCAGTAAGGTCTTCATCTCCGACGTAATCAGCTCCTGCTTGTCGGGCGATATCCGCTGCCTCACCATTGGCAAAAACAAGTACTCGAACTTGTTTGCCCAGGCCATGAGGTAAGATGGCAACTCCTCGAACCATTTGATCTGCATGTCGTGTGTCAGCAGTAGTTCGCAGATGGACTTCTAAAGTCGGATCGAATTTAGTGCTTGCCAGCTCTTTAAGCAGGCCTATCGCTTCGTCGGGTTGATACATTCTATCCGCTTCCACCTTCTGCGCGGCGGTTTCGTATCTACGGCTATGCTTGGGCATTGTTAATCACCTTCTATTTCTATGCCCATACTGCGGGCAGTACCTTCGATTATATTCATGGCTTGTTCAACTGAGCTTGCATTAAGATCTTTTAATTTATTTTCGGCTATTTCGCGGAGAGCATCCCTGGTTACTTGGCCTACTTTACCTTCTTTGAAGTCACCAGAACCCTTTTCTACTCCCGCAGCCCGTCTAAGGAGGTCTGATGCAGGAGGTGTTCGAGTAACAAACGTGAACGATCTATCTTCGTAGACCGTTAAATGTACAGGTATGATAGTGCCTGATTGAGTTCCGGTTCGTTCATTGTATTCCTTTACAAAGGTCATTATGTTGACACCATGTTGACCTAATGCTGGTCCCACCGGGGGAGCTGGCGTGGCCTTTCCGGCCTCCAGTTGCAATTTAATGATAGCCCTTACCTTTTTAGCCAACTTTCACTCCAGAAACGTTAAAAAATATCTAACTTCGTTCTACTTGTAAGAAGTCTAATTCCACCGGGGTTTCACGCCCAAAAAATGATACCATAACCCGGACTTTCCCTTTTGTATCATCAACGTCGTTAACCGTGCCCATGAAATCCACGAATGGTCCTTCATTGATCCGCACGGTATCTCCTCTTTCTAATCCTATTTTTATTCTGGCAGGACTAGCTTCAGTTTGACTGAGGATCGATTCTAATTGACTATCTTCTAAAGGTACTGGTCTGGGTCGAGTGTCTCTTTCGTCTTCCGTCGAAACAAATCCTGTGACACCCGGAGTGTTTCGAACTACGTACCAGCTTTCATCGTCCATGTTCATCTGTACTAGTATGTAGCCGGGGAACAACTTTTTTCGCTCTGATTTACGCTGTCCGTCCTTAAATATTACTTCTTCTTCAGTCGGGACGACTACTTGAAATATTCTGTCTTGCATGTCCAAGCTTTGAATACGTAAATCCAAGTTTTTCTTTACGAGGTCCTCTTGTCCAGAATATGTGTGAACTATAAACCATTGTGGTATGTTTTCTTCTATATGTACTGTTTCAGATGTAGTCATAGTAGTCAATCTTGACCTGTAAGCATGGAGCCTCGTGTTCGAAAGCTCTTACCCGCCGCACTAAAACCTTTTAAATATGACTTGTGCGAATGAAAAATCGAATATTCGATCTAGAGCTCCGAGGAACAACCCAACTGCAATTGCCAAGACAATTACTATCACAGTTAAACGAGCTGTTTCTTCTTTACTTGGCCATACTGCTTTTTTTAATTCCGAGACGGTTTCCTGAAGGAATACTATTGGATTAGGGCGTCTCAAGTTGCCGGGAGACACCTGGCTTGGCTGTCTAGTTGATGCTCTAGCCATCTGGGTTACCTAGTTTCCCGGTGAACCCGGTGTTCACGACAGCGTGAGCAGTATTTTCGCAACTCCATTCTCTGGGTATCGTTACGGCGATTTTTGACGGTCGTATAATTCCTCTCTCTACAATCTCCGCATTGTAGAGTGATTATTTGACGGACATCTGTTGCTTTTCTAGCCATTTTTATTCATCCAACATTTTGGTGAAGACACCCGCACCGACCGTGCGGCCACCTTCCCGAATAGCAAACCTAAGGCCTTCTTCTATTGCGACTGGAGTTACGAGGTTAATGGTCATTTTAACGTTATCGCCTGGCATAACCATTTCTACACCTTCGGGCAATACAATCTCTCCGGTGATATCACTGGTTCTAATATAAAACTGGGGTTTATAACCCGGGAAGAATGGTGTATGTCTCCCACCTTCATCTCTACTCAAGATATAAACTTCTGCTTCAGCGTGGGTGTAAGGCTTCATGGAACCGGGTTTGACTACGACTTGTCCTCGTTCGACCTCGTCTCGGTCGACACCTCTTAGCAATATACCTACTGCATCACCTGCTTCCGTGGTATCTAGTAATTTGTGGAACATCTCTAACCCGGTAGCGACGGTTTTACGGACATCGCCGAATCGAATGATTTCGATTTCTTCCCCTTGGTTTAGAGAGCCTCGTTCAACCCGACCAGTGACTACGGTGCCTCGACCTTTGATGCCAAAGACGTCCTCAATTGGCATCAAGAAAGGCCGGTCCGTGATACGAGTCGGGACTGGTATGTAGTCGTCCATCGCTGTTACTAGGTCCATTACGCCTTGGGTTGCGTCGGGGTCGCCCTCTAAAGCTTTAAGAGCACTGACGCGAACGATTGGAGTGTCATCTCCCGGGAACTCGTAGCGGTCGAGAAGTTCTCGAACTTCTAACTCAACTAGTTCTAGTAACTCTTCATCGTCCATCATGTCGCACTTGTTGAGAGCTACTAGAATCCGAGGCACCTCTACTTGGCGAGCTAGGAGTATGTGCTCTCTGGTTTGGGGCATCGGGCCATCAGGAGCACTTACAACTAACACGGCACCGTCCATTTGAGCTGCACCTGTGATCATGTTTTTAATGTAATCAGCGTGTCCTGGGCAATCGACGTGCGCATAGTGGCGCTCTTCGGTTTCATATTCCACGTGAGCTATTGCGATGGTAACACCTCGGGCTTTTTCTTCTGGAGCGTTGTCTATGCTGTCCATATCCAGATAGTTAGCCCAACCTTTTTCTGACAGAACCTTAGTGATCGCAGACGTGAGTGTAGTTTTACCATGGTCTACGTGACCAATTGTTCCGACGTTTACGTGTGACTTGCTACGGTCGAATTTTTGCTTAGCCATGTTAGGTAATCTCTCCTTCAATTGGGTAGTACTATGGAGCCCAGAGGCGGGATTGAACCGCCGACCCCGTTCTTACCAAGAACGTGCTCTACCGCTGAGCTATCTGGGCCCGTGTAGCCTGATATTAACTCTCCTGATATTAACTCTCCGGTAGTCAAATTGGTGGAGGGGGTAGGATTCGAACCTACGAACTCCTTCCGGAGGCCAGATTTACAGTCTGGTGGCTTTAACCGCTCACCCACCCCTCCAGGTATCCTTACTGATGCTGGCGCCAGAGTATCCGTAGATACCATGGACAGATTATCAGTTCATTTGTAGAGCCCCAGAAGGGAATTGACCCCTTGCCTGTTGAAAGCTGTGATGGTTATTTGTCACCACATGTTTCAGACCAGGGAAACCCTCTACACTACAAAAAAGGCCCCGGATTGCGGGACCGATTTAGTAGCCTAATGGCTACAGCCAGATTATATTAAAGCGAAGGTAAAAAGTCAATTTCACTTATGAGGTTTTTTCACTACGTCCTCATTACAAATCGTCTTGGCAATCTCATATGCCCTTAGCTATGGTAAACCTTGACGACTCCGAAGGGTTAACTTAAACTGCTTGGAAAGTAAGCCATAATGATAGATACGGATTGTAATCTGTTCTATTACTTTTTAAGAGATGCTCCAACATGGATTTGAAAGATTTTATTCGTGATGTTCCCGATTTCCCGCAAAAAGGTATCTTATTTAGAGATATAACTCCAATTCTTAAGAATCCAGACGCTTTTAAGGAAGTTATAACTAGAATCCAAGAAAAGTGTTCAGGTTTAATTTTTGATACCATCATCGGGGTTGAATCACGTGGATTTATTTTTGGTGCTCCCTTGGCATGTCAGATGGGGAAGTCATTTGTACCAGTTCGAAAAGAAGGTAAATTGCCTGGAGATACTATTTCTGCAAGCTATTCCTTAGAATATGGTACCAGCACGTTAGAGATACATACGGGAGATATCACGCCGGGGAACCGGGTATTGATAATAGATGACCTTTTAGCTACGGGAGGCACTATCGAAGCGACAGCTGAGTTGGTGGAAAAATCCCAGGGTCTCGTAGCTGGAATAGGGTTAGTGATCGAGTTGGCCGGATTAGGAGGTAGAGATCGTCTTAACAAGTACGAAGTGTTTTCTTTAATCCAGTATTAAATAGTCTGTAAATGATCTGGATACTAAATAGGGGTTACTGGACTTTTTAGAATATTTTTTGATTATATGATTCCTCAAGGGTTTCGAAAAAGGAGATGTTTATGTCCGAGAAAGGAATGATAGGCAATGTCGAGGTTACCGTTGTAATAGATATGATCCCTCCTGCTAGAGAACCTTCTGCGATGTTCCCAGACGTCCCTGCTTCTGCCTGGGATGCTTATCAGGATTCGCTCGAAGACGGCATGTTACAGTTGTACTATGGTGCTTTTGTAGTGTTGTCTGAAGGTAAAACGATATTGGTTGATACAGGGATGGGCCCTGGTCCCCATCCCGATCGAGGAAACCTGACAGGTAATCTCTACGAAGTAGTGAGTAATGTATTACAACCACCGGACAATACGAGAAATACGAATGTTTCCCCTTCTGATCAAGTTAACTTCGTAGTTCATACTCATTTACACGCGGACCATGTAGGGTGGAATCTTCGCTATTCCGGGGGTATGCCTGCACCTAATTTCCGGCGTGCGAGGTACTGGATACCAAAACCAGACTATGATTATTTCACAGAGCCCTCCAGGTTGGAACAAGCCCCGCATGTACAACGGCAAATTATTCCACTGCGTCGATTACGCTTGCAAGAAATAATAGATGGGCCGGCAAATGTTACAGACGAAGTATCCGTGGCCCCTGCCCCTGGCCATACTCCCGGCCATCAAGTCGTTTTGATTGATTCGAATGGTCAAAAAGGAGCCGTAGTTGGAGATCTATTACATACCATAGCCCAGGTTTCTGAACCAACTTGGTGCGCTGGTGTAGATACTGACAAAGCCCAAAGCGCGGCAAGCCGAGAGAAGTTATTAGATCAGGCGGAGAAGGAGTCTTGGATAATTGCTGCAGGTCACTTCCCACCAGGCAAACAGGTTGGGAAAGTCGTAAAAGCGGGTGATAAGAGAGTATGGCAGCCTCTGTAAGCCTTAATAAAATAACATAGATTAAGACGCAAATTACTGGTATCCGGCTCTCTTACTAGGATCCCATTAGTAGATCGACATTAGTTAGGGGACGTAGGTTATAATTGAATTTAGAAATAAGGGAACTGATTCAGACGGAATATTAGTTTAAGTCGACATGATTAAGTACAAGTTTCGGAGCCGAACATAAACCATGAGCAAGTTACTAGATGTATTAGACAAAATTAAAGAGGGTTCACCTAGTCCTCTTGGATTTAGCGTTAAACGCCCCGAGAAACTACCAGGTATGGCATTGATAGGATTGGTTTCCAAAGATTACGCCAAAGGTATAGTGATTGTTAAGACAGAAGGGTTAGACGCACTGATTTTGGCTAATTCTGGTGATCCCAAAGATGTAAACGATGTAACCGAAAATTTGGACGGTAAACCTTGGGGTGTTAAAGTTTCTGGATTATCTAGGGATAATGCACAGGCTTACCAAGATAGCGGATCTGACGCTTTGGTTTTTGATATCGAAGGGACTTCTGCATCGGCTCTAGTAAATGACGAGCTGGCTAGATTTTTATGTGTAGAACCCAATATGGAAGATAAAGATCTCAGGGCGGTTTCTTCATTGCCTATAGACGGGTTTCTAATGTCTTTGACTCAAGGGAATGATGGACTGACCCTAGGTGATTTGGCTTTAGTTGGGTCGGTCAGTCGGAGATCAGACAAATACATATTACTGGAAGTTCAAAAGCCAATAGAGGGTAAGGATTTGGAAGCTCTGAGAGACATTGGGGTTCATGGCCTGCTAGTAGATGTAGATGCTATGGGTCTAGATAATCTGAAAAGTTTAAAAACATCTTTGATGGAGATGCCCAAACAAGTTTTCAAACGACGAGATCGCCCTATAGCAATTCTTCCAGGATCCATTTTTGCGCCAGCTGAAGAACCGGAGCCCCATGAAGACGAGGAAGAAGACGATGAGGAATAATCTGTTTTTTGTGTTGGATTGTTAACAATATCTTAAAGTGTGATGTCTATTCAAAATTATATTTGGACTTGATTTTTGATCAGCCAAGGGTATTCGGAGTATTAAGAACTTCTTTTATTCATCCCCAGTAGTTTCATTAGTATCTTGGTGTTAAGTAGATCTAAGTCTAGCTCTACTTACATTATGAGGTGAACAATGAACAGAGTGCACGATAGAGGCGGTTGGCCTAATGAGACTCCCATAGATCTTACAGATCATCAGATTATGGACTGGGAACGCCGAGTAGACGCTTTACATTCTGTTCTCAGCTCGAAAGGTCTGAGGACTACAGACGAAATGAGGCGTGCCATCGAGAGTTTAGATGACGAGCGTTACGTAGCCATGGGCTATTATGAAAAATGGACTGCGGCGTTGGAAATTTTGCTTGTGGAAAAAGGAGTACTAACAACAGAAGAAATCGACGTAGCGGTCAAGAACTCTGCGTGTGATACCAATGGATGATAGTGATTCTGTATATGTTAGATTCTCTATAACTAATACCGTCAAGGTCCGAAGGGGTTCACCTCCTACTCATTTTAGAACTCCATCCTATATACAGGATAAAATTGGTGTAATAGTTGCCCATTGTGGCAATTTTCTTAATCCAGAGTCGCTTGCTCATGGAGGCGACGGATTGCCTAAGCAACCACTTTATAGAGTTGCATTTTATCAATCTGAAGTCTGGGTGAAATACCAAGGTGAGTCCCAGGATAGAATTCTGGTAGATATTTATCAACACTGGTTAGATACAGTTTGATTATACGGACAACGAGGTTTTATGAGTACTGATCGTAGCGGCGGAATTTCACATGATGACCATGATGACCTTGGAATAGGTGATAGTCTAGGTTATTACGCAGAACGAGCACATGCTATTGAGCTTTTGTTGATAGCTAAAGGTATTTGTACCGTTAACGAAATTCAAAAAGAAATAGATGAGAGAGAATCTAGATCACCTGCCGACGGTGCTAGGGTAGTTGCTCGTGCTTGGATAGACTCTGAATTTAAAACTTTGCTATTGAAAGAGGCTAATGCTGCGTTACTTCAGTTAGGATATGAATTGCCCGATACTACTCCTCATTTGGCGGTAGTTGAAAACACTGTCGATGTTCACTATATGATTGTGTGTACTCTTTGTTCATGTTATCCGCGGATGCTACTAGGAAGACCTCCTGACTGGTACAAGAGTTTAGAATATCGGTCTCGTGCTGTGATAAACCCTCGTAGCGTTATGCGGGAATTTGGTTTGGACTTAGCATCGAAGATGGAGGTTAGAGTAGTGGATAGTACAGCTGACTTGAGGTACTTGGTGTTACCACGTCGTCCAGACGGGACCGGAAACTTGAATGAAGCGGAGCTAGCCAAGTTAGTGACTCGAGATAGCATGATCGGTGTGACAGAAGCTTTGTCTCCCGAAGTGCTATCTAAAGCGTAAATAAGGGATTTCGCTAATAAATTGCACGAATAATTTCCGGTAACGAGCTGTTTATTCTGCTATTTGTTGAGTTCTGGCCAGAACCGTTCTTCTTCCCAAGGGTCCGCGTTATTGTTGTAACCTCGTTGTTCCCAAAAGCCTGGAGAATCTTCTTCCATAAATTCAATACCATTGATCCATTTAGCACTTTTCCAAGCGTAACGGCTAGGAATAATCAATCGTAAGGGCCAACCGTGATCAGGTTCCATCTCCTCCCCGTTTTGTTTGTGCGCTAAAAACCCCTCATGCAACGCGATTTGAAGAGGTATATTTGTAGTGTAGTCTCCAAAGCAATGGGCCATGATGTAATTGGCGTTAGGAAGGGGGTTAGCTAGTTTGACCAGGTTGGCCAACGTAACTCCTTCCCAGCCGTTATCTAAGGAACTCCATTGGGTGACACAGTGGAAATCGGCGGTAATGGAGTTCCATTCTAGGTTTAAAAATTGATTCCAATTTATCTCTATTTCTTGTTCTACCAGGCCAAATATCTTTAGCTTCCACGTGGCTAAGTCCACTTGCGGGGTTGAACCGTATGTGAGTACAGGAAATTTTTGGCTGAGGAATTGACCTGGTGGTACTCTCTCCCCTTGCTCGGGGGCCGGTTTGACTTGGTCAGGTCTTTTGAGTCCGAATTTGGGTTCCAAATTATTCTCCCTATTTGTGAATGATTAACTTATTGTCATTACATCCAGTTTAGATGACTATGGTGTAACGCTGATTTTATTGTTGGTACCTTCAGTGATCTTTCCAATCTTGGTCGATGCTAAAACTGAATGTGCCTGTAATGCGCTTATAAGATCAGATTCCTTTTCTTTTGCAACCGAAATGAGCAAACCACCTGAGGTTTGTGCATCGCATAAAAATAATTGCTCTTTTTCGCTGAGGTCTGGATGCCATATAGCAGATTGAGCTACGCTTTGGAGGTTTCGGTGGGTACCTCCCGGTGCTATCCCTTGATTCAAAAGTTCCCAGGTGCCGGATATGGCCGGTACATCCGATAATGTTATTTCTGCGCTGACTCCACTACCCTTAATCATGGATTGCAGATGTCCCATTAATCCAAATCCGGTCACATCTGTTGCGGAATGGACTCCAATGTCTGTCATTGCTTGAGCTGCTGAGCGGTTAAGGGTAGCCATAAATTGGCATGCTTCTTGTAGAACCTCTGGTGGACATATTCCCTGTTTCCCGGCTGTTGTGATTATTCCTGATCCTATAGGTTTGGTAAGGATTAACACATCATCAGGTCGTGCCCCTGCATTGGTGATTTGTTTGCCAGGTTCTACTGTTCCGACGACTGAAAGACCATATTTAGGTTCTGGATCGTCGACAGTATGACCTCCTACGATTAGGCATTCAGCTTCTTCAGCTTTGGAATAGCCTCCCTTTAGTATTTCTCCGAGGATTTCCTTATCAAGTTCGGCTGGGAATCCGACTATGTTCATGGCTACCAGAGGAGTCCCACCCATAGCATATACATCGCTTAGCGAATTAGCCGCGGCAATCTCTCCAAATTGGAAAGGATCGTCGGTTATGGGTGGGAAAAAATCTACTGTCATGATTAATGCAATATGATCGTTTATACGGTAAACTGCCGCATCGTCACCTGTTTCTGTCCCGACCAATAGATTCGGGTGTTTAATCATGGGCACATCTTTCAAGATCTGAACCAGATCTTCTAAGCTGAATTTAGCCGCTCAACCAGCACAGTGGGAAAGTTCAGTCAACCGTATTGCATTTTCTACCATGAAGAGCCTCCTAATCAGTTATCCATTATTGGTTGATTTACGACGGAATTGCGTTACATTTGATATTAGGAATCAGAGTCTCAGGCTAACATTGATCAACATACTTGCCAATACTATAATCTGCTTCAATTAAATGTGAATGAGGGATATTACGTATATGGGGATATTGCGTATACACTAGCTAAACTATTATGGGGATGTTCCCCTGGAAATTATTCTTGATAAAGGAGCGAAATTAATGGAGCCATCGATTCGAAACTATAGAAGTGCTAATTTGGCAGAGGGTTCTGCCAGGCTGGTCTCTCTGGACGATAAACCTACGACTTGTACTTTGTCTTATTCAAGAATTGAGCCGGGAAAAACGAGTTCCCATCATATACATCCCTGGGAACATGAAGTTTATATTATCCAGGGCTCGGGAACCCTGTTTTGTGATGGTAACGAATATCCGGTCAGACAAGGTGATGCCATGTTCATACCTGGCAATGTAGATCATTACACTTTGAATAATGGTGGGCAGGGAGATATTATTCGGATAGAGATTAACCCCTTAGAGGCGGCCAGGAGTGGTGGTGCTCAAAACGACGGTGGCCAAGGTACGGGACAGCCCCCAGTAATTCGTAACTGTGAAGATCTTGATGCTGAGACAGGCAGTCGTATCTTGAATACCAAAGATGGGGTTCCGAATTACGTTATGCTTTATAACGGTCCAATGATGCCAGGAGCGGTTAGTCATCCGGACACAGGCGGACATTCGCATAAGTGGGACCACGTTGTGTATGTCCTCGATGGTGTTGGTACATTGACATGCGATGGAACTGATTACACGGTATCTGAGGGAGATGCTATAGTTGTCCCGCCCAATTCCCAACATCAATGGAAGAACGAGACCGGATCAGCTATGTTACGTGTAACGTTTAACGAGGTAGGTTCTGAATCCCATTAAGGCTAGTTGACCTGATAATCGGGTTGTTGTAGGTAAAATAAATCATTAGTTTTAAGAAGGAGTATTTGCATGGCAGGAGCTAAGGAAACTTTCGAGGTTGAGCTCAATGTTGACCATAGAATTTTTATTAAATCTGCGGTGGAAAAATACGGCATTGGGAGCGAAGACAAAGTAATTCGTGTAATCATGGATTTCATTCAAACTAATCCGGACCTGCATGAAAGTGTCTTCACAGAGTTTCGTTGTTTACGGTGTGAATAGCATCCAATTTGTCATTTGGCCCTAAAGACACTGTAAAGGGGGGGGTAACCTCACAAAGGTTACCCCCTATTATTAGTCAGGTTACCTCTAAACTAATTTCCAGCTATACGTTTTACTGCTTCTAGGGCGAGATAATAGCCGTATACTCCGAATCCGTATACCGAACCCTTGCATACAGGTTGTATGGTGGATACGGTCCCCCTAGAGGTTGGGTTAGAAGCGTGAACTTCGATTACTGGAAATCCCACTTGCGAAATGGCCGCCCGAATTGGTCCCGTGGTGGTCGTATATCCTGCAGGGTTCATTAAAGCGGCATCGGTACCATCCTCGTGGGCTTCATATAAAGCGTTGATGACTTCCCCTTCAATGTTAGAGTGAACGAACTTTACATCGACTCCTAAACCTTCCGCGTAACCCGTTACCTGCTCATTTATTTGCTCTAGAGTGTCGGTCCCAAATATTTCTACTTGAGATTTTCCTCTCATGTTCATACCTGCTCCCTGGATTACCAATACTTTGGTCATCGCGGTCTCCTTTTATATTTCTATTGGTCAGCTGAGGATACTTCGCATTGGGATTAATGTGTTGAAATGTTAATACTTAGTTACCTATGTTAGGGCCTCTGGAATCTCTGTCTGTACGGGTGGCTTTTTCAAGTATAACTGGTGAATATATAGAAGCAAGGAGCTCTGCACAACTACTATTTGTTAAGGAGAATTGGCTTTCGTTGATCGGTAGTTCTCCCCGTAATCAACGGGGTTAGAATTATGCCAGGTATGATTAATACTAACCCGACTATGCCGTTAATAGAAATTGCCCATTGAGATCCGGCAGCCGCAGCTAACAGACCCATTTCCAGGCCGCCGATTGGTGTCCCTACACCTATACAAAAACTCATGAGACCAACCATACGGCCTCTGAGTTCCTGAGGGGCGGAAAGCAGGGTTATAGAACTTTGCATTGTACCGAATCCTGATTGTCCAATGCCCCCTAAGATCAAAATGCAAAAGGTCAATAGGTACCACGGGGACCATGCCCACATTAAACCCATTATTAGGACAATAGTGGATCCCAAGGCGAAGACTCTACCGTGATATTGAATATTTCTACTAACAGCCATCAACCCGGCACCAATCAATTGTCCGAGACCTTCTGCTGCCACCAGGACGCCAATCAAAGTCTCTCCAACGTGTAGGTTTGTATGTCCTATGGCAGTTATTAGTTGCTGGGCAGGGAAGGCTGCGGCATTCATGATTATCGTTATATAAAGCATACCCATTAACAAAGGGTTAGCTGCTGCATACTTGATGCTTATCCATAACCCTTGTACTACAGGTTGTTGATCGCGGACGATTATTCGATCTGGAATTCTAATTCTGGTTACGAAGACAAATGCCACAGCGTGTGTAACCAATACGAAGGAGTAGGCTTCTGAAAACCCCATGGTTTCCACGAGTAATCCCGCTAAAAATGGGCCTGCTATTTTTCCGGTGGTATTACCTATTTGATCCAATGAGAGGGCGTTAACGACCTTGGTTTCCCCAACGATGTCTAATATGGCGGTCCGTCTTGAAGGATCTTCTAGGGCTTTAGTGATCCCTTGCATTATTAATGCTAGGTATAATTGCCAAGGTTGAACAACATCAAAAAAGATCAACCCAAAAACAACTCCCGAGGTCATAACGTTGGCAAATTGAGCCACTAACATGATATGCCAGCGATTGAACCTATCTGCGATGCTTCCAAAGATTAGTGAAAGAACTGGACGAGGGACGTTATTAAAAACTAGGACTAGAAGCAGTTGAAAAGGTGAACCGGTAGTTTGAAATATTAAAAGGCTTAGAACTAGTAATTCTGTTCTTCTTGATATTTCGTGCAGGCTACCCGCCCACCAAACATTTATGAATGCTTTGTTTTGTAATACGTTGAAAACCGGGATACTACTGCCTGATTGATTCTGCAATAAAAAGCCTTAGAGAAAACGGGTGGTCAGAAATATATTTTAACCTAACTGAAAAAACTGCGCTTTTCTTAGATCCCGCATGGAGTATCAAATTATATCAATAGTATTGTAGTCTAAGAAATGTTAAGTATTTATTTTCATTGATTGGCTACGATTCGGCTGCTTTCACGGTCGCTGTATGTTCATTGTGGTAACTTCGAGAGTAAAAATATTTGCCTTTCTTATAACGTGGTTGTTTGTGTCTGCAATATATAAATCGTCTCCTGCAATACTTAATCCACTGGGTTCCGAAAATTCGGCTTCAAGCCCAACCCCGTCTTTTAGTCCAGGCTTACCGTTTCCAAATATTGTACGAGTAATTTTGGTCTCTATGGAAATACACTTGAGTTTGTGATTGTAAGTGTCGGCGACATATAAATATCCCTGTTGATAGGTTACCCCTAAGGGATGTTGTAACCGGCATTGTTCTTGATCTCCATCAACGTCACCAAATACAAACAAATCTTGTCCTACTATAGTATCGATGTCTCCGGTAGGGTCAAGGTTCGCAGATCTAATTGCGCTGGTTTCGCTGTCAGCGAAGTACAAATAGTTTGTATCCGAAGTGATGCCGCTTGGCTGAGCTAGATTTGCGACATGAAGCGGTCCATCAACGATGGATTCTTGTCCGGTACCTGCGTATGGTCCTATGTCGTCGTTAGTAAGATTCATATGCCAAAGTTGGTGAGAGCCCGCCATAGCTATAAACAAGTCTTCTTCGATAATGGTGAGATCCCACGGGGAGTTTAAGGAAATATTTGTTCCCTTTGCTATATTCGTGGTTGGCCAGCCTTGGATACCCTGTCCTGCAATGGTGACTACCGTCTTTAGGTTAAGATTAATTTCTCTGATCGCATGATTACCTGTGTCTGCAACGTATACTTTGTTTTCCTTGAGAGCCAGGCCTTGAGGGTGATTGAATGCTGATCCGGTGAAGCTCCCATCTGTTAAAGCAGTCGAACCGGATCCAACGATGTTTTGGATTTGCCCGTCCAACGATGTTATTAGAACCTGGTTATGGTTGGTGTCTGCTATGAACAGACATTTGCTGGTATTGTCGGCTAAAACTTTTCCTGGATAAGAAAGGCTTTCAGAAACACTGAGTGGTGGTGGGAAATATCTTGACGATCTCTTGAGTGTTTTATCATTATCAAATTGGGCTACCATCTGTGATATAACTTGATCGAGTGCTTGGTATGTCAGTTCACCTTCATGTTTGCCAACCACCTTGCCCGTGGGATCGACAAACATCAAGGTTGGCCAGGCTCGACAAGCGTATTGCTGCCAGACTTGAAATTGCGCGTCGTTTATTACGGGATGGTCGATTTCATATCGCCGAACAGCGTTATAAAGATTTCCCTTGGATCGTTCATTAGGAAATTTGGCAGAATGTATACCGATTACCACTAACTCTCTAGCATATTTCTCTTCTATTTTCGCCAACTGGGGAAATAGGTGAAGACAGTTAATTCAACAGTAGGTCCAGAAATCCAAAATTACGATCTGACCCCGGAGTTCCCTCAATGTTAATGGCCGGGTGGTATTAATCCATTCGGCATTATCAGGGAACTCTGGGGCATTAACTTGTCCAGAGAAGAATTCAGGCATTTGTACCTTCAAGCTGTTATGTCGGGTAATTCACTATCGGGGTGGGGCTTCTTCAAAGGCCAAAGTAGCAAACCTCATGAAGATCGCACCTACTGGTTCTCCTAGTGGTGCGTTGGCTACCAAGACAGCGATCAAATGCTTTCTTCCCGGAACTGCCGGCTCTTCGAGGAGGACTCTTTTATTTGTGTTGTTTCCAGTAATTACACCGATGGTTCGGTCTATGGTTCCGTCGTAATAAACTTCTCCGTAATTGTCTACATTGGTTTCAAAATAAACACGGTTGCCGTCTATTTTCTGTCCCTTTACTTCTTCTGGCATTGTAAATTCCAGTCGGTACCATGCGAAAGTAAATCCTTTTGAATATCGGGCTTGGATATCAACGTTGTGATCCCAAGAAGAATCATCGTAGTCTGGTAATCTGGCGGGACTCCCCATTAGTTCAGCGACTAATCCTTGGTTCGGTTCTCCAGGTACCAATCCTGGCGCCACGTTCCAACCAGAAGCTCCTATTACTTTTAATTCTCCAGAATCCCCCAGATCCAAAGCAACTCTGGCCATGTCGACCTCCCGTTTTATTTAGTCAAGTTCGTTTAATTTGCAATATGGCGGGATTTTAGCAGATAAATGTCAATTTACAATTCAAGTTTTTTCAGGGACCAGCTAAATTAACCCTTCTTCACGTACCTCTCTCAAAGTTTGCTCGAACGCCATTAGAGTTTTGTCTATTTCTTCTTCAGCATGGGTGGAGGAGACCAAAAATGCATTTTTACCCATTATATCGACACCATGGTTTTGCAACCCTCTTTTGAGACCTGTCATAGCTGGTAGGGCGATAGCCTTTTTTATATCCTCGTGATCTAGGGTGCATACTTCTCGATCGCAGTCGCAATCAGATAGCACGAAGTGGATCATTGAGGCGATTCCATAGGCATGACCAGCTACCTCCAATTTCCCAAGCACATCGTTTAGTCCTTGTTTCAAACGAATTGCCATGGAGTCTGCTTGATGGTTTATAGGTTGAGTCGCAATGAGTTCCAAACAGGTAGCGCCAGCTACCGCAGAAAGAGGATTGGCGTTAAATGTGCCTGGGTGATAAACCCGCTTTTGAGAATCCCATTCAAGGTCGCCTTTGTGGGCTATCAGATCTATTATTTCTTGTTTACCTCCAACTGCTCCTCCTGGAAGTGCTCCTGCTACTATCTTGGCCATGGTAGT
>CAJXEF010000008.1 GCA_913052545.1 uncultured Chloroflexota bacterium | reverse complement strand
GAAATTGGCCCCCTATCACAACACAATGATTTAGTGACCATCGATAATTTTGACGTCAGAGATCGTATCCATAACTTAGAATCACCTCTAATGCTTATACGAGGGATAGATGACCCCGGCAGCCCTCCAGAATACGAACTTGACATCCATAACGCGGTACGAGGATCGGAATATATAAAACTACCTAACGCCGGTCATTTTCCTATGGTGGAACAACCCGAAAAGGTAAACGGGCTGATTGAAACTTTTTTAGAGACGAACAGATCTAGAAATTAAAATCCTCTAATAGAATCTCACTCAATTCGAGTCTTTTAATCATATACATTGCTTTTGTTCTGCTTACCCACTTACTTTCAATAATGGGTCACAGGTATGGTTATTATCCCCGAAGCCTTGTTACTGCCAAAAATGCCTGAGAAATTACTTTTTTTCTGCTATTAACATTTCGCTAAACTTTGGTATAATGCGGCCCCCTCGTCCTCGATTGAGGTGACATAACCGCCAACAGGAGAGTTTTTAATATTAATTTGGTACCAATATGAAATCCCTTGGAAATAACAAACTAACTATCCAGCAATTCAACCAGATGAATAGGATCATCGGGTGGGGTAAGTTGTTTATGTTATCGTCTATCGTAACTGCGATATTAGTACTAGTTACAGTAATTTCGCGGTTCCAACTGATGGCACTAGAGTCATGGCGCTTTACGCCGATCATCATTTCAATAAGCTTGTTGTCAATTCTTGCCGGAATGTTTTCGTCCCCCAAATATTTCAGCAATGTTTTCGAAACTTTAGTAGAAAGAAAACGGCAATACAGTCTAGATAAACTCAGGGAATTCAGTACCACAGTTGAAACCTTAACAGACTTAAATCAAGTAGCACCGTCATTGATAAAAATGGTCCACATGACGTTAAAGTGCCAAACTATTATTCTACTGGCACCAGAACGTCATGGACGGTCAACTTGGTCATCTTGGGAGCTTCAAGATGACTTCACAACTACTCACTCTGCAGATTGGCCTGCTGAGTGGCTTCAGGACATCAGCTTACCTTACGAAAGTTATACATCGGAATCACTGATATCCGAAAACTTAACAGGTTTGTCGAAGTGGTTTAATGGGCCATCGCAGAGCCGAGCAATCCTGAAGCAGGACATATCTCATCT
The DNA here is from genome assembly GCA_913052545.1 of uncultured Chloroflexota bacterium. Next base: position 25,219 of record CAJXEF010000008.1, on the reverse strand, counting down.
AATCCCATTAAGATCCGGGCCCGAGCTCATAGGATTATTGATGTTAGGCCCCAAGAAGGCCCGAAAACTCATTACGGAGCAAACTTTAAAACCCGTCATCCAGGCCTGTTGGGCCAGTGCAACAGTGATACACAAGATATTATTAAACGAAGAAATTCGGCTACAACAAGAACAGCTGAGAGAAAACAAGACCCTTCTTCTGCATTCAGGACAATTAGCTTCGGTAGGTACTTTAGCGGCAGTAGCAGTACATGAAGTAAATAATCCTAATTTCGTAATCTCTGGCATGTCTGAAATGATCTTGGCTAATCCTGAAAAACATTTAAAGACGCCTGAAGCGCTACACTATGTAACCACTATCTCCGAAATGTCTGAGAGAGTGTCTCAAATTGTACAGGGACTCCTTGCGTATGCTCATAACGAGCAAGATACGCGCTTGATCGATCTGAACCAAGTCGGTGAGAGCGCTTTAAAGCTTGCACAACACACGCTAGATGTTCAAGACATAGAAATCCAAAAATTCTACCATCACGGCCTTCCGAGCATCAAAGCCGTCCCTAACCATATTCAGCAAGTGTTACTAAACCTAATAATGAACGCAGCCGACGCAATGGACATGGGGAACAGGATTACTCTGGCTACTGGTCTATCCGACAGCCGAGTTTGGCTTTCTTGTTCAGACACGGGAAAGGGTATATCCCAAGAACATTTAACGCGTATTTTTGACCCATTTTTTACCACCAAACCTACTGGGAAAGGAACCGGGCTAGGGCTCCATCTCACACGGACCATCCTTGATGAATGTGGTGGCAAGATATCAGTTTCTAGCCAAGAAGGGTTAGGAAGTACCTTTACCGTTGATTTTCCTGCTTCAGAAGAAACCAGCCTACCAATCCACACTTATATTGGAACCCCTGCAGATCTGCAAGCATCATCTATCTAAAAATAGCCACGCCGATCTAACCAACTAATTACCAAGCCTCTTGATATGACTATTAGTAAATGTTAGTCTGTCTCAGGTCCTCTTCTACGGCAGATATTGGCGTCCTTAAAGGTTAGATTATGACTACTCTTTTATTAGTAGATGATGAACCCGCAGTTCTTGACTTTATGACTGCCTTATTTAATGACGCCGGGTTCTCAACCATATCGGCATCAGATGGCATAATTGCATTAAAGGAATTTTATGTTCATCAGCCAGATTTAGCTATTGTTGACTTAATAATGCCGAACATGAATGGCTTTGAATTATGTAAACGTATCAGAGAAGTTTCTCATGTTCCTTTGATAATTTTAACTGGGTTAGAAAATACAGAGGAAAAAGTTCAGGCATTTGACTGCGGTGCCGATGATTACGTAACCAAACCCGTTAAAGGGCGGGAATTGATAGCGCGAGTGGAAGCCTGTTTAAGACGTTCCAAATGGCCAGCAGTGGATACTGCCGCCTATCAATATTCGGATTCCGCTTTGACTGTAGATCACGGACGCAGGGAAGTCTATATCAAAGGAGAGGCTATTGAACTTACGCCAATTGAATATTCTTTGCTCTGGTTATTGGTCTCCAAGCAAGGAGAAGCATTATCTTTAGAATATTTATTAACTAATGTTTGGGGTAAAGAATACGATACGTTCGATTTGGTAAAGTGGCATATCAGCAATCTTAGGAAGAAGATTAGCTTCAAATCAAATCGTCAACTCACCTCAAAATCGGTATCTCCCATCTCCACAGTTCGGGGATATGGGTACCGTTACGAAAAACAGAGTAATTAGCCCTCGCTTAGAATTGCTAGGTTATGTTCTTATTTATATTACTTCAATTTAGTTTTTGAAGTTGAACGGGTCATTTCTACATAACCAGATCCTGTAACAAAACGACTGTCCGATGATCCTACTAATGAAACAGCACCTTCCCAATAACGAATAATTCCATTAAACTCTTGATCTTCAAAATAGGGTTTTATGGTGATATCGAGACCATGGTCCGGAATCTCTATTTGCCACGTTGATGGGTATTGGGTTCCAGAAATCCTGCTTATCCAATGGTCCAGATTAGTTATGGCGAAATCATCAAAATTCAAAAAGTGATATGTACCATCTTGCTCTATTATTGTCCCACTACTATTAGAATCAACTTTACCCTCCTCTGTAAGGAATTGGTACAGCATTAAATCTCGCCCATCAGATAATTGCAGCCCAAACCAATCCCAACCAATCTGTTTTTCCGATAAGGCTGATGTACTCCATTCGCGGTCCATCCAACTTAGGCCTGCAACTTGCATGTTTTCTTTACCCAAAGTAATAAATCCCTCAGTGGCCATTCGAGTACAGGAATAATAATAAGAAGCGCCGCCAAGTTCCTGATTTTTTCGGCTCAATCCTAATTGGCCATTGAGGATCACCGGTTTAATACCTTGTAAAGTAAGATCTATTTTCAGAAGTCCTTCTTTGGCTAATATTCGTACAGTCGGTTGATCTGAACCTGCTCCGTCGATTATCCAATCGTCTATCCATATCCGAAAATTTCCTTCATCCGTAACAACCGCCCCAGAAAAGTCTAAAGCTTCGCGATTAACTCGTTCAAACGCATAAAACTTTGTGTTTTGTACATCGCTCAACGCCAAATTGCCCATATATAGCTGAGACGTACTCCAATGAGATTCTCTCTTAACCTCTCCTTGGCCTAACCCGACTCTAAAAAGTGTTAACTGGTATCCAAAATGGCGTTTATCTTCAGTACTTAAATTGCCGGTGAAATACCACCACTCTACTCCGTAATCTGGATGTGGACCGTGATCATCTGGAAACGTAAATTCCCTATGACCTATAACTTGCTGAAAATCCGAGGATTGAGGAAAGTTCAACGCAGCTTGGATATCCATCCCAAGTCGGCTAGTAGCTAAATTAGCAGTATTATTCAGGCTATTTGAAATTGTAAAAAATACAATAACGGTTATAAAGAAGATAAATAAAATTAAAAGCCGTTTAGCCATGATTATATTAATGCCGATCCCATTTATTGCTCTCGTATTTGATCAACTAATGACATGCGGCTCATTTTGATTGCTGGGTAAACTCCTGCCAACAGAGACCCAACTAAAGATATTAGAATTGCCTCAAACAACACCTTATAGGATATATATAACTCCATTGACCAACCAAAAGACCGTTCATTGACCACATATATAAGGCCATAGGCCAGAATAATCCCTATCGGCAAGGAAAATAAACCAGCTAATAAGCCAATTAATCCAGTTTGCACCATTACCATTTTCCATATTTGCGAAGGGAAAAACCCGATCACCCGAGCAATCCCATATTCTTTGGCTCGTTCCAGCTGAAGAGCCATTAACGCACCCACCACGCCTATTAAAGCAACTAAAACTGCTATATAGCGCATAACAGAGGTTATAGCAAAACTCCGGTCGAAAACTTCAAGAGCAGCATATCTAAGACCATCGTTTGATCTTATTTTTAAAGCCTGAATATTCTCAGTCGACTGATATATTTCTTCAATTAATGAATCGATGGCGTAGCCAGGATCAATATGAAGTCTAACTGACGATATGTCGTCATCTTGCCAATATTGTCTATAAATGCCCTTACTGATCGTAATGATCCCCGAACTTGAACTGTAGTCGTATTGAACCCCTCCTACCCGAAATTTTCTATAACCAAAGTCAGTTAACATCTTAAAAGAATCTCCAATTTGTAGATTCTGATGGTAGGCAAATGGTTCGGATATTAAGACTATATTACTATTATTGAACTCTTCCCATAAAACATACGGATCGCCATTTTTGAATTTGGCGGGTCGATGAAACGACTCGAAATCAGTATCGAGTACCACTAAGTGAGAAGATCCGAGAGAGGAATCAACCATAACGTGTCGGACAGTCGTCATCTTAGTAACACCGTTTATATCTTGTAATCGAAACAACGCCTGGGGCAATATAGTGGAATCAAATCTGGTTAACGACAAGGGGCCCGGAGACACATAAATACCCTTACCCAAAGATGTTTCCAGCCAATGGTCAACCGTTAAACGAAAACTTTGCACCATTAGCCCGATACCTACGGTTAAAGAGACTGCCATCGCCAGAGCAGCTATCGCTACCGAAATTCGGCTAAGAGAACCAGAGAGTGATTTGATGGCAAAAAAACAGGTGATTGAAAATCTTATTCCGAACATTCTCCCAGCCAAATTAAATACCGCTTTGGTACTTATCAGCGCCATTAATGATAATCCTATGACCAATCCAAACAGACCTATAAACCCTAAAATCAATTCCTGGCTTGGCACAATCAATATTCCACCACCAACCATGAATACGAACAATCCCAATAACGTTATTTTAGGCAAAAGTCGTGAAAACCCAATTTCAAGTGATAATTTCCTGATAGCATTCCCCGGAGTTACAACCGTAGCTTCGAAGGCAGGGATAATAGAAGCGGCCACAGTGACCAGAATACCTATTATGGCTGCTTTGAAAAGGCCAAAATAAGAGATAATAAGATCTTCAGACACTACATGAAAGAAATGGTCGTTGATATTTTGGGTTACTATACCAATTATCTGATGAGCCAGAATTATTCCTAACCCAATCCCTATTGCAGTACTCAATAAACCTAAAATCAAAGCTTCAAAGATAATCCCCATAAATATCTCTGCTCGTGTTACACCGATAGCCCTCAAAATCCCAATTATGTTCCTACGCCTTACAACTGAAAACGTTATCGTGTTATAAATTAGAAAACTGCCGACCAACAGGGCCAGAAGGCTCAACGCGGTGAGATTAAGTTCAAAAGCACTAGTTAGTTGGGTAACTGATTCAGATCTCGAAGAGCTTGACTGAAGCACCACGTCATCAGGGATAGATTCACTGATATGATTAACGATATCCTCCCCTAAAGCTCCTTTTGGTATGACCAGATCGATTCGATTTATAAACCCTTCAAGACCCAATAATTCTTGAGCCGTAGAAATATCTGAAATAATTAAATCGGCAGTTACTACATTGCTGACTGAATTGTCAGGCGTTATCCAACCTACCACTCGTACCGTTTGGCTTTCTCCTCCGATATATAGGGTTAATTGATCATCCAAATTAAAGTTAGACCCGTAAGCCGATTCTTTGGAGATAAGTACCGAATTTGGTACAGACATTAAACGACCTATTACATTCAAATCTTTCACATCTAAATAAGAACGGAATGGTCGCTCAGCTAAAGGATCTACTCCCAATAGTGTCCATCTTCGAGGCTCAAAAACATTATCGGTCCCCAATTGTGGGACTGACTCTATAGCCACTGATTGAATAATCGGAGCTATTGACTGGATCCCAAGGTCAGTCCTTAATTGTTTATATATTCCTTCAGATATTCCACTAGTATTACCAGCTATAAAATGGGTTGCCTTACCTGCGATAGCATCAGTGGATAGAGAAAAAGCGGCTTTGGCACTATAATTAGACAAATCTATTGCAACAACCACAGCTACACCGAGGCATATCCCCAAAATAGATAAACCAGCATGCAGAGGATGCTTTAAAAGGTATCTAAAGCTTACAAGAAATAGGGTGCGTCTCAATTGATCAGTCTGCGTCCACTAAAAATCTAGGCTATAATCCGCGGATTGTTCTTTGACATTCCCATCTTGAAGATAAAAAACTCGATCTGCCAACGGTTCCATATCAGTACGATGAGTAACCACAAGCAATGTTTTACCTTCATCGCTTACTAACTTTTTGAAAACTCTCATAACCTGATGAGCATTACCTGAGTCAAGGTTTCCCGTAGGCTCATCGGCTAAAACTAACATTGGGTCGTGCACAAGAGCTCTGGCTATAGCGACTCTTTGTTGCTCTCCACCTGATAATTGTTCTGGAAAACTCGTAGATCTATTTCCTAATCCAACTCCATCCAACGTTTCAATAACCCTGGCATTAGATTGCTTTCGGGACATCCCTTTAAGATTTAAAGGAACCATTAAGTTTTCGCCAACCGTGAGACTAGGAATCAAATTAAATGACTGAAAGACCATTCCAATATGGTATCTCCGAAATAGCGTCCGTTTTTTCTCAGACAAAGTAGAGAGATCCATACCGTCTATCAAGATTTCCCCTGATGTCGGAGACTCAATTCCACTGATTAAATTAAGAAGAGTAGATTTTCCGGACCCACTCGGCCCCATCAATATCGAAAACTGCCCAGCAAATATTTCTATATTGATATTCGAAAAAACCTCCCGAGATTCTGGGCTCTCGTAAAATTGTTTGGTTAATCCCTTAAGTATCAATACAGGGTCATCCATATTTATTAATTAAATCCCTACTTGAAAATTATGATGGAATATCACATCAATCCTTTCTATCCAAGTAATGCATCTAAGAATCGCATTCATTCGGACGTAATGACATCATTTTTAGTAACCATCCTCAGGATCCTTATGAGTAAATTAGGGAATGAATGATGCAAAACTTGGTAAAGTACCGGCACCGAAACTAACGTTAAGAACGTGGAGCTCACCAAACCTCCAATGACCACGGTCGCCAATTCAGCACCAATAATCCCACCATCGTCATTAGAAGAAAGTGCCAATGGCAATAAAGCGAATGTTGTTGTGAAAGCAGTCATCAAAATTGGCCTAACCCTAGTTCTCCCGCCCTCCATTAATGCGGAATAGATGTCCATTCCTCTATCCCTTAATTGTTTAACAAATGTGATCAATACAATAGCATTCGTGACAACCACACCAATTAACAAGAGAAACCCCATTAAAGCAGACAAGCTAAGAGTACGATCGGACATGGTTAAAGCAACCAAAGCCCCAACTATAGCCAGAGGAAGACTTAATACTATGATAAATGGGTCTCGAATCGAGCCTAAAGTCGCTACCATGACCAGATAGACTAGAACAACACCGACAACCATAGCTATGAATACATCTTGAAATCCCTCATTTATCTGTTCAAATATCCCACCCGTTTTTATACTTACGCTGGGAGGTAAATCGAGTGCGGATATTATTTCCTCCACTTCCTGCCCAACCGCCCTAGTATCCTGACCAACTATATCTCCTGTAATATTTGCAGACCTCTCTAAATCATATCTACTAATGCTAACGGGACCTTGTTCTATCGCAATATCACTTATTAAGCCTAACTTAATTATCTCCACTGATCCTTGGATGTTCATGTTTTTCAATTGATCAATATCATCAGAATAATCAAGGTATCCTTTAACCACTACGTCTAGGCTTTCGCCATCTAAATCGATCGTGGTCACAGTCTGCCCGACCAACAACTGTTGAATTTGTTGACCAACGGATTCTGTAGATAACCCAAATTCAGCCGCAAGTGTAGGATTTACTCTGATGGCAATTTCATCTCTTGCTTGACTAACATCACTTCCAACATTAATCAATCCCGGCAAACCCGATAATTTCCTTTCAAGTTCATCAGACACATTACTGATGTAAGAAAACTTTCCACCTGTTACTGTGATTTCTAATGCATCAGAAGGTGGTCCCCCAGATATTTCGTTCAAGAATAAATCAGCTCCAATTTTTTCCAGTTCGAGTAAATCCATGTCATATCTGATCTGATTAGCAATATTATCTGGGACATCCTCGGAGAGTTTGAGAAAGAATCCCGCTCTGGTAAAATCCCCTGCTGCTGCTCCCGGGCCGAAATCATCAGCAGCACTCCCTAATGTAACTTGATAAACCTCTATAAAACCCGATTCTTCAAATGTTTGAAGAACATCTTCAACTCTTAATACCTGGCCAAACGTATCTTTAACTCCAGAACCTAATGGCATCTCCAAGTTCATAGTTATAAATTTTGGTGTGCCTCCAGGGAAGAAGGTAATGGGGATAAGAAACAATAACAGTAAACTTGCCATGACAATACAAACCGCACCAGATAAAGTGACCACACCATGTTGAAGAGACCACCTTAAAATCGGTGTATATAGTCGTTGAATTAATGTTTCCTGGCTGATACTGCTGTCATCAGGAAAATCTCCTTCTCGGAGCAGAATCACTGCTAAAACAGGTACTACTGTTAAGGCAACCAGGGTTGATGCTAATAAAGCATAGCTTACAGACAAAGCAAACGGAGTAAAAAACTCTCCCACCAAACCCTGTATAAAAGCTAGAGGAACAAACACTACAACAGTAGTCAAAGTCGAAGATACTATAGCTGCACCTACTTCCCGAGTCCCATTAATAGCAGCATCGATCCTACTTTCACCTAATTGTAAATGCCGGTACGTATTTTCCAAAACTACTATGCTATCGTCTACTACTCGACCTACCGCTATAGCCAACCCAGCCAAACTCATAAAATTTAATGACAAACCTGACAATCCCATGATCAGTACACCGGTCAATACGCTAAGGGGAATAGAAATTCCTATGATCGCTGTAGGCCTCAGTGTAATCTTCATACCCCTAATCAACGTAGGTTTCGTATTAATAAGGAAAACAAAAACTGCGGCCATAGCAAATAAAAACCCTAGCAAACCCTCTCTAAGTAGGTTAGATAGTTGCCGTTCAACTTCCGGTCCATCGTTTTGCAATACAAAGACTTCGACATCAGTTGGGAAATCACTGTTGTCATCCAAAACTTGCAAAATCCGGTTAGTAACCGTAACCGTATTGGCGTCGGGTTCCTTGATAACAGATATAGTTAAACTAGGTCCGCCATTGGTCCGAGAGATACTCCCGGCATCAGCTGTACTCAATTCAACTACAGCCACATCCCTTAATCGGATAACACGACGCCCTTTTACATTCTGTGGAGAAGTAATGGCGGTAGATAGAGGTTCAAAACCAATCGGGAGATTATTAACATCTTCTAGAGCGCCTAACTCATGAGTACTCCTAATCGGAAAGGTTTTACCCATCTGATCTATCTCTCCGACGGAAAAACTATTATTGTTCGCTCTAATAGCGGAGATCAATGACTGTAACGAAAGTCCAGATTCTTTCAGTTTTTGAATATCAACTGTAACGTTTACTTGTTCATCAACCTCTCCGAGTACATCAACGCTAAAAACACCTTGGATGTTTTTAATTTTAGGCGTGATAAGTTCTGATACTATTCGTTGTAGTGATGGTATGTCACGATCGCCTTTTACACTTAATTGTAAAACAGGAAAAGTATTGTTGTTGAGTCTCGTCACCTGGGGTTTTTTTACACCAGTTGGTAGCAATAGACTGCCTATACTACTTTGTATAGCCCTTTCAGCATCCTTCATATCTTCGCCGAATTCAAAGGTTACTTGCACAAAAGAAAGATTATTAGAAGACGTGGATTGTATATCTCTGAGACCCTCCAAGTTTTCAATAGCTTCTTCTATGGGTTCAGTGACATCCCGCATCACAGTTTCGGGATTAGCCGAGGGATACAATGTAGCGATAAAAATGTTGGGGAACTCAATCTCCGGAAAGAGCTCTCTTTCAAGGTTTTTATAGGTGAATACCCCAGACCCCAATACCAGGATCACTATCAGTATTGTCACTGATCGCTTAGCTAAAGCGAGATTAGTAATAAAATTCAATGCCTTAAATATTCCAACAACAAATCTATTTCGGTATAAATCATTTGTACACTAACCAATTAATTCTCGCATGATCGCGCTAGTTGTTGCGCACATCTAATAATAGATAATAAATAGCCCGCATCAACAAAAGAATCAGGGTTTAAATCTTCTTGCGGATTCCAGCAATGGCCAACCCTTTACGAAATAAATAATATAAAGGTAGTCGTTATAATCTCAATACTAATGAGATTTGGCATTGTAGGACGGGCTATCAGATTACCTCCTCGGACCTTAATTGGCTCAATGTTTGTTCGTCTAAACCGAGAAGACCACCATACATTTCATCATTGTGCTCTCCATATTTGGGTATCGGACCCGCAGTCGTTGGAGTTTTAGAAAATTTTATGATGGTAGGACCCGGTACCAACATCTGTTTCCCACCCGGCTCATCAATATCCATCTCCATCATGACCTCTCTTTCCCATAATTGTTGATCATCCAAAACCTCCGGGATACTCATAGCACGTCCCACAGGTATATCAGCCTCCACTAAGGCCTCCTCCGCTTCTTTTACAGTCCGTTGTTCAGCCCAAAGATTAAGCAATTCCATTCTTATTTCTGCCTTATCAGTGGCAAACATGGGTGCAGCAAATTCTGGATCCTCAGCCAATTCGTCATATCCCATTACCTTCAACATCCGTTCCCACATGCCCGCGCGAGCTGCGCCAGTTGTAATCCAACCGTCGTTACATTCTATGAAACTTCCGCTTCTCATAAAATCATTCGTTCCAGTTTCATGGCACATGGCTAATGCCACTTCTCCCAATGTAATTCCTCCATCCATCATAGCCACCTCCAGCCATTGACCTTCACCCGTTCTATCTCGATGCCGAAGTGCCCCTAATATACCAATTGTGGCATGAAGCGCAGCTGTCCGATCCATAATGGGCCCTTCAGCCATGATTGGCCTATCGAATCCCCTTCCGGTTTGGTGTCCTATCCCACTCATTGCTTGGATGATAGGATCAAAACATTGCCTGTCTCTATACGGCCCATATTGGCCAAACCCTGATACAGACGCCAATATAATCCCAGGATTCACCTCAGCCAGAGCGTCGTACCCAAATCCCATTTGCTCCATGGTCCCAGGCCGAAAATTCTCTAGAACCACGTCGGCTAATCTCACCATGTCCAAAAATATTTGTTTCCCTTTATCATGCCGTGTATTGAGACTAATACTTTTTTTCCCACGGTTATAAGCTGCAAATTGAACGCTCATATCTCCAACAAATGGACCCGAATTTCGCAAATCAGCTCCTTTGCGCCATTCAACTTTTATGACCTCGGCACCCATATCTCTCAAAACCAGGCCACCTCTAGGAGCTGCTTGCCACCGGGCTAATTCTAATATCCGAACGCCTTCTAATACTTTAGGAGTTCCATTCATGATTGGTTCTCTCCAAAACGTACCAAATTTTTCACTCAAAACGTCAACTAAATTTATAAGGTATCCAATGTATATATTTTAATTCCGTGCTACCGAGCTCATAGTCAGACCGCCGGATTCTTAACCCAAATTTCTGAACCAGTTACTCTCACCTCATAAACTGGTAGAGACCCAAATTGATTATATTTGCCTGGCAACTGTTCACCAGTCTTCAGATCAAACTCTGCTCCATGAAGCGAGCACCGAACTACATCTCCATCTAGATCTCCAGTCGATAGTTGATAAAATTGATGCGGGCAAACATCTGAACTAGCGTGAATTTTGCCATTTAAGTTCGCAATTAGAACATCTTGTTTTCCGATTTTGACTTGCATCATATCCCCGTCGGAAAGATTATCTAAGTTTCCAACCCGCACGAATCCTTCTTCAGCCAACTGATTGCCTCCTGTATATTGAAGTACGAAACCGATTAATGCACATACTATTATAAGAATTATATAGGAAGCCTCCTCAACGGGATATCCTGCCAAGTAGACATCCTTTCCTAAATTTTATGGGATAATTTAATCAATTGACTAATTAAGGGGCACTGAGGTTATGAAACAAGCTCAGGATGGGGACAAAGTACGGGTACATTACATTGGCACATTAGAAGACGGCAGCCAATTTGACGCTTCGCGAGATGAGTTCGGGATCGGTGAACCAATCGAATTCACCATAGGCAACAACCAAATGATCCCAGGGTTTGAGCAAGCTATTATTGGCATGAAAGAAGGCGAATCAAAAACTATCCATATAAAATGTTTAGATGCCTACGGAGAACATCACCCGGAAGGATTGATCGAAATTGAAAGAAACCAATTGCCATCCGGCATGCCATTGGAGGTTGGTGGTATGGTTCAAGGCAATTCTCCTACTGGAGGCCAAGTCGCTTTTACCGTAGTAGAAATAATCGAAAACAAAGTGACATTAGATTCTAACCACCCTTTAGCCGGAAAAGATCTAGTATTTGATGTCCAACTATTTGAAATTGGATGACCTGATCTTTAGGATTGGTTATATTGCTGCTGCGCCAACGTTTGATAGGTCACTGGGCTAATCGAAGTTAATCCAGCATCCACTGGCATTGTAATACCATTAACCCATCTTGATTCATCACTGGCTAAATACAACGCTGCATAGCCAATGTCCCAAGAATCGCCTTCAGATCTTAATGGAGAAGCAGATTTTCTTATTTCTCTTAAGTCATCATCCATTCGAGACGCTACCATTGGAGAATAAATCAATCCGGGAGCTATACAATTCACCCTGACGCCATCAGGGCCATGGTCAGCAGCCATCGACATGGTCAAGCCAATCACCGCTGCTTTCGAAGCAGTGTATGGCGTGCTACTATGAGCACGCAATCCAGCTATGGAAGAGATGTTAATGATTGAACCACCACCGGTTTCTATCATCCTTGGGATGGCATATTTACTACTCAGAACTATACTCTTGACGTTGACCGCCATAACGAAATCCCAATCTTCTTCTTTAACCTCTACAACCGTGCCCCGTCTGGATATGCCAACATTATTATCAAGGATATCTAAACGCCCGAACCGACTAATGGCATGTTCTACCATATCTCGACAATCATCTTCTTTTATCACATTTGCCTCAAAAGCGGCCGCTTCTCCGGATTCTTTAAGGATAAGCTCCAATGTTTCTTCGGCCCGTGATAAAACTTGATCCACTAATAAAACCTTCGCTCCCTCCCTTGCGAAAAGAATTGCTGCTGCTTTTCCATTACCAACTCCCGGGCCACTGGAACCGGCACCAGTTACGATAGCAACCTTCCCAGACAACCTACCATTGTCATTAGGCATAACCTAACCTCTCAAACCTATTCTATTTATCACCACTCAACTCGAACCGAAGCAAAATAGCCACTAGGGTTATGAAGACGATCTGGAATGATTGAATCGATATGATCCTACTCCGTTATCGGCCTGGAAACTATCCAGAGACTCACCATTGTATAGAATACCATTAACACCAACATGGGGAACTGACTTTTTAAGGCTATATTGGATTTACGATATAATTCCAAAGCTTTAATATGGGAGAGATATACAGCTGCTATGTGCCCTGTTATTATGACCAATATCACGAATATCCAAAGCATTTGAGACCTGATTATTCCAGAATTTACCTGGTAAGTCGCAGTGCCAAATAAGTCCCAGTCAACTCCAAATGGATCAGATATCAAAGGTATCACTTGTTGTCCTTGAACCATTAACAAGCTTATAAAATGCGCATAATTGTACGCGATTGATATCGGCAGCAGACTGAGTACGAAAGCCGCCATTAAACCCGACACATTTGGACCTCGCGAACCCACAGAACGATACATAAGTTTCAGGAATAGACTGAAAATGCCCGCAAATAAAAGGGGTGCTATTATCAGTCCTATACTGTTTGCAATTAAAGCTCCATTCAGGAACTGATAGGTTAAGCCAGGGAAATTTATAATGAAATAAGTTTGAATCCCAACCCATTCCGGTGTTGCGCTAAAACCATCAAAAGAAACCGTAGCAAGTAACAACATCACCATCGCGACCGCACCAGGGATAGTGCAATAGGTGATGGTAACCCCGACCACTGGTGGCCTTAAATTAAATTCTCTAACTTCACTATATTCAAAACATTCGTAGCAATCTATACACTCGTTATTTTTAGTTTTGCAATTTCCGCTGCAATGATCGCGGCATACCCGAAAATCTAAAACTCTAACCTCCGTAATTGACAGTTTTGCCATAAATCCAAAAACTATATTGAATATCTCCCCGTGCCGTAACCATTGGTGTTTCCCGAAAATAACCATACCTGTCCAGGTAATTAATGAGTAGGCTATTATAAAGTTGGCCAAAATCCGAGGAACTACACTATCTACGAAAGCACTTTCCATCCAAGCAAATCCTAAAAAGAGAACAACTGCTGGCCATATCCCGAATTGCTTCGGATACCTGACAGGCGAGGGATATTTATCGGTATTTGAAAATAACTTATATGACGATTCCCACCAACTAAAAATTATTTTCCACGGATTTAAGAACGACCATACATTTCCCAGGAATGACACAATAAAGCCCAGTCCAACCCACCATATGACCCAAACAAAAGTAGGCGTTAAATTATCTACCGGCCTTTGGTTCCCGAATAAGCCAGTTAATATAATCAAAATAAAGATTAATACGGATGCTATTTTAAGGGTTCCCAAACATGCGGAGCTGAAAAGAATACGGATCGGAGGTACTAACAAAAGGTTAAAACGTGGATAAGTGAATATACGGGAGTTTTCTCTAATTAAAAAGCCCATTAATACGAAAGATAAAACGACGGTTGCTGCACCTCCAACGATAAACAATGGTAGCGGCAACGGTAGTTCGTACCGTTCTCCAAAACCATGAGCATGAACAAAGTTGCCCATTAACACGAATAGTAAGGAAACAGCTACAACTGCAGTGACGATCGATTTCAGAGAAATAGACAGCCTCCTATACCATTATTTACAGGTATTTACAGGATGAGTTACCAATAACTTATGGTGAAAATAATCCGTCTCGGATTATATTGAAATTGATATCCCGAATCTATTTTATTTATCTTTAAATCACCAGGACCTAAACAACGACTTCTGAAACCGATAATCATTGGATTAGAATATTGTCTAGCCGTTAACCTTTTTCTTATCACGTCCTGATACTCTATCCCAAGTAAACAATCCCAACGCAAAGATTGCTACTACTATCGCAGATATCATAATCCAGTTGATATTGTTCTTACGTTCTTCAACCTCTAAAATCAGTCCAATCGAGTCCGTACCCAAAATCGAATCAACTGACACATTTATTTGCCATTCTCCAACCAAATCGAATTTCAGGTCTGTCTCGTAAAATTGCGGAGCAAAACGATTCTCCGCCAGCAGAGGACCAAGATCAGTTGACCCGACTGGCCCTACTGCCCATATCGAAACTTTGGCATCTGTTACAATCGAATCATCTGCCTTTGAGCGGATTAAAACGCTAACATGAGTATTAGGTACTACAGCCCGCCCCGGAATTATACTAACATCAATATTGTACGGTCCTTTCTCTTGAGAAAATACAAGCGTGGCACGACCATTAGATTCCACTATTGCAATATCTGTAGACAAGCACATTAGCAATACCAAAATTGCTGTTATGGAGACCGCGGTATAATTCTTTCCAATTAGTAATAAATTCAAAGCACTATAAACAAATTGAACGGATGATAGACGCGTATTTTAGCACGATTCTGTTCACTGAAAACCATATTGTTAATAAAATACTCTATTCTCTGATTGTAGAACGTCATCTGAAAAATGTGTGAGCCATTAATATTCAACACTATATGTTTATAATCTCCTTGACTCGCGATAAGGTGGGCCTTACACTGACAACATATTCCCAAAGCGGGATCGGGTTTACTTAACATGAATGGAATATCCTCAGAACAGGGTGGCGATGTCGCCCTCTTTATCGACTGGGAAAACTTCAAAATTAGCCTAGCCTCTGGCCACCGAAGCCCAAATGTCACCGCCCTTAAAGAAGAAGTTGGCAACCACGGTAGGGTAGTTGTGGCCAAGGCATATGCGGACTGGGTAACCAGGGCACCAGAGCTACGAGGCGCAAGTCAATTCACTAATGACCCTCCTGCGTTGTACGCCGCTGGCATAGAACCGGTATATGTGCCGACACGTTTACCGCCGGTTGGAGCTCCGTCGGATTCTTATCGTACAGCCCGTGTTAAAAATAGCGTCGACGTAAAAATGACCGCCGATTGTATTGAATGCGCTCATGCCTACTCCAATATCGGCACCTATGTCTTAGTTTCAGGTGACTCCGATTTCATCCACGTTATAAACACATTACGGACTATGGGGAAACGAGTAATCATAATCGGTGTCTCCTGGAGCACATCTCGAAGATTAGCAGATCAAGTAGATGGACTAATACTCTATGACACCGACGTCGATCCTGTAGCCACTGCAGAAGCTGCTAACAATGGGCGGACCCAACAAAGGTCTTCGACTAACGGAAGCCAACAACTATCAGAAGTAATTGGTATTATCGAAGAAATAGTCCGGTCGGAACGTCAGGCAGGACGCACACCTCTACTGACTTCTTTGAAACAAAGAGTAATGCGAAGGTTGCCAGGGTTTGACGAAAAGAAAATGGGATATTCCGGATTCAAAAAGCTCATGCAAAGGGTAGCACAGGAAGGCAATATCAAACTGGTTACCGTTGGGTTGGTTGACTGGATTCTAATGGCTAACGAGCCGGACCCTCAAGAGCCTGGATCAGACGTTCAAACACCTGTAGCTGATACACCTGTAGCTGATACACCTGTAGCTGATACACCTGTAGCTGATACACCTCAACCACCTGAAATATCAACAAATTCTCCCACTCTCGCTATTTCTGAAGACCGTCAACCATCACGACCGAGAGCAACCTCTAGACCGGCTCGTCGCAGCCCAGTTAGATCATTTAACGCTCCACCACCGGAACGTCCTAACTTCGTAGAGCCCGAAGATATCTCATCGGTCTTATCTGACGAATTAAAAACCATCAACCTGCCAGAAGGTCCAGAAGACGGACTCGATGGGCAAAGGGTATCGGATTTAATAGTAATGGCCGATACTCTGGAACACAGAGAAGGCATCAGCCATGTCGCTTTCAACTTCTTGGTTGGAGAAATCACAGCCGCCCTGAACAACGGTATAGAAGCAGAGAATGCGGAGATAGGGCATCGTTGGGGACAAACCCATTCTCGATTGTACATCACCAAGCTGATACGGAGCCTAAACGAGGGAGGAGTCTTCCTTCAAGGGTGGCACTCAGCGCGAGATGACGAGACTGGAAGGAATCGACGTCGTAGAACCTTCAATTTAGACCGCAACCATCCCTTAGTGGTAAAAGTATTAGATAGATTCCCGCCTTCATCCCCAGAAGACACTCATGCAATATCCGACAATACTAGCGAAGAGCTCCCAGATAACTCATTAACGGATACTAACAAATTTGAACAGGATAATCCGGAGATGGAAAACTCCTTCGAACAAGAACACGAAGATTCAAATACTAATCTAGGAAAGGTCATGCGGTTTTTCTCCCGTTCCTAGAATTAAATTAACCTAACTAAATAAAAAGTGTTTAAAAATCTAAAATTAAGGTAGACCAACCAAAATCACTTGCGCCCAAACCCTCAGCGTTGTACGGATTGTAATATTCACGGTAACCAGAAATTTCTACGGCTTCATGGCTTTTCTCAACTATGACATCCGCGATCTCACTATAACCGTGTCTTCTCAAAGCGTGAGATAAGAACCAATTGGTATTAATCCATGTCGGACCACGCCAGATAAATCCTCTGGGATTACCAGGGATGAACTTCTGACTGGAAGCAGGCACGGATGGCAATGGATAGGGCAACCAGAAATCATCTTCAGATAAAACCCATCTCTCAATTAATCGTTCAACAATGGAACGGGGCAAATCATCTAATATCAAAGGCATCAGTGAGCTAATAGTAACCGTTTTCAACACAGATTCTTCTGTCCCCGACAAATCATAAAAAGCTTCAGTCGTTTCATCCCAACATTTCGCAATCAGAGCGTCTCTCGTTTTTTCCGCTTCTTTATCGAATTCAGCTGCCTCAGGCAAGTCGCCCAACAACCTTGCTAATGACCTCATACTGAATGCATATATAGAATTTACAAGGACGTCCTCAATATGAAAAATATTAGTTTCCAGAATCTTTTTGTCGTCACCCCTGAGAGGTTCATAAGCCTCATAAACTCTTTTTAATGCAGCTATAAAACCTTGGTTGCTAAGTTCGGATATCCCCAACACTTCATCATATTTCGGAGAACAATCAGTGCCTGCTTCTTCTGGTTGTATCACTGAGATCAATCCATCACCATCGGGATCACGATTAATCCGTAACCATCTATAATATGATGTCAAAATGGGGATTGCGGCATCTTTAAAATCCTCGTCACCAGTCGCTTGGTACACTCGCTCTACAGCATAAGCCAAGATTGGTGGTTGTATAGTAGAACTATAATTTGGAGAAACCATTCCAACTATATTGCGTGCAAGAAATTCAGGTTGCTTGTCCATCTCCCAAAAGATTATATGTGGGATGAACCCATCAGGAAGCGCAGCACTCATGAGTGTCGTCAATTCGGACTTGGCCTGGTCCAAATCTAGATGAGTTAATGCTATTGCGTGAAAACAAGAGTCCCAAAACCATTGGAACGGATATCCTCGTAAAGACGGCACTACAAAACTAAATTCTTTGCCATTCCAGTCAGCCACTCCTTTCCTTAAATTCGTTAGTAATATTTGTCTTGCTCCTGCCTCTAATGCTTCGCGTTCCATCTATCCTTCCTTATCGGACCTTCAGTATAAATTTTCAAATACTTTTCGGAGACGACGTTCCATGAGAATTCTTTCAGTGAATAGTTCTTTCCCTCCTGGCCAAGACGCCTTCTATACACATCGTTATTCACTAGATTAACCAATTCTGAAATAGCAATGTTTTGGTCGAATCTTGGGATTACTATCGCACCTTCAAGCAGCAGTTCTTTGTTAGCTCCCACGTCATGGGTTAAAACTGGAACACCCGCTATCATTGCCTCAAAAAAAACCAATCCGAACGCCTCATACCGAGAGAACAACACAAATAGTTCGGAACTTGCATACCAATTCCGTAAAGCCCCATCATCCAACTCCCCTGCGAATATCACTTCATCCTCTAATCCAGCCGTTTTTACTTCTTCGCGGAGTGCTGCCTCACCACCTTCGTCACGACCAACCAAAATCAATCGAGCTGGCTGGTTGAATTGTTTACAAGCATGTTTATAAATCTCTAGGAGCCAATATTGCCCTTTATGGTCACCCAGACGACCGACACACAATATATTAATAGGTACCTGTCCACCAGACTCAGTTAAGAAAGCTTTCGTGTTCGAACCAAAGGATTCCAACGGCGTTGCCCCCCAACCAATAACATGTTTTTTCCTCCAATTAACCCAATAATCTCTACCTACTCGATCCGCCTCTAGGTTAGATAACGAAACCACTTTGTCTACTAGGCTGCAAATCACCCCATTTATCGGCCGTAACCACCACCGTGCAATGGATAGCTTGTGATAAGACGGCGTGAAGATAAACTTAGCTTTGTTTTTAAACCAGAACAAACACCACAGATGACCAACAAACCAACCATCACCAACAAAGTGCACAACATCGGGATCAAAATCGTTCAAAATCTTCTTGATTTGTAATGGGGCGAACCAAACCAATGGGACTGAAAAAACCGGAGGCGGCTTCATCGGATATCCGTTGATCCGATAGATTTCTATCCCACCTGTACTAAGTTCGTAATCGGACCATTCAGGATGTGGAATCCTGGGAAAAGCGTATTTGGTGGTAAGAACAGCCACAGAAGCAACTCGGCCCGATTCTAGCAAATTAAAAGACAGTTGCTCTACCGCTCTCTCGATTCCGCCCAGATACGGCCGGAAATAGGGAGTTAGAAACAATACCTTTAACGGAGGAGTATTCACAAAGGCAACTCCTGAGTGTTGCCCCGTCAAACAGACAGGGCTTCTTCCAGTCCTCCAGACCATGAATCATATATTTCTTCTACAGGTAAATCAATTTCTGAACCCATTTCAAATTTAGAACCACCTGTGAATCCCAGATCCATAAAAGGAACACCAATGTCATTAGCCAAGGCTTCCAATAAGCCTTTATTCCCTGGATCTAATGACACGACTATTCTCGATTGAGCCTCACCGAATAGGGCCAAATCCCATCTCCTCGGTAATTCGTAAAAAAGGTCTCCGCCTCTAAATCCTATCATTTCTTTAGTACGGTTGGAAATTCCCGATACATGCGCGACCTTACGGGAAATGCAGCATTCCGCCAGGCAAGTGGCAAGGCCACCATCAGAACAATCATGTGCCGAGTAAATCAAACGTTTTTTAATCGCCTGTCGACACAAATCCTGGACCTTCTTCTCTAGGTTAAGCTTTATATATGGCCTGCCTGCAACCGTATCATGGAACATCTCTAGGTATTCGCTACCGGCCAGTCCGGATGATTGATGCGACCAGTCACTCGCTCCTAATAACATAACCAAAAGCCCTTCTTCTGGAAAAGATGATGACACGTACTGGTCTCCGTCATCAAGTAGGCCCAACCCACCTATGACAGGTGTCGGAAATATGGGCCGATCCTGATACTCGTTGTATAAGCTAACGTTACCACTTACCACAGGTACTCCTAACACCCTACAAGCTCTAGCCATACCTCGAATTGCCCATTCTAACTGGTAATAAATATCCAGTTTCTCTGGATTACCAAAATTCAAACAATCAGTAAGAGCCAGTGGAATAGCTCCCGTACAGGACAAATTTCTGCAGGTTTCTGATATTGCTATTTCTCCTCCTCGATAAGGATCTAGATAGCAATACCGCGCGTTACCGTCAATAGTCAAAGCAATACTTTTATTAGTACCTTTAACCCTCAAAACCGCCGCATCACTGCCCGGTCCGATAACAGTATTAGTCTGCACTTGATGATCGTACTGCCTATACACGCTGTGTTTACTAGCTATATTAGGTGAACCTAGAAGTCGTAATAAAACTTTGTCTGGCCCGCAACTTGGCAAGGGTACATCCGACAAATGCAATTTTTGCCTATCTATTTGAGCTTTGGTCATCTTACCTTTCAATCTATATTTAGGCGATTCTGTAAGAGCTTTGAGAGGCAGGTCAACTAATAGTTTCTCTCCATCCACCACCTTAGCTACAGGCTCCTCAGTGATGTAACCTATTTCAACTAGTGGTATGCCCCATTTTTTAAAGATAGTTGATAACCGAATAAGATTATTCGCTGAAACCATTAAAAGCATACGTTCTTGAGACTCTGAAAGCATAACTTCATAAGGGGTCATACCAGGTTCTCTACGATGCACCTTAGAAACGTCTAGAGTAACTCCTTTCTCCCCTCTGTCAGCAGACTCTAAAGCAGCACTGGTTAAACCCGCTGCTCCCAAATCCTGTATGGCGGGAACTAAACCCTCGTTAAGCGATTCTAAACAAGCTTCGATTAACACTTTTTCTAAAAATGGATTACCCACTTGAACCGTTGGCAGTAGCTCCGGATTATCTTCTAACGAACGGGATGCCAATCCAGATGCCCCATGTATCCCATCTCGCCCGGTTTCGGCCCCGGCAAGCAATACCAGATGACCTGAGAAATTTGCAGCAGCTGTAGCTATTTTGGAAGTCTCCACTAATCCTACACACATAGCGTTAACTAAAGGATTTTGATTGTAAGAAGAGTGAAAACTAATCTCCCCGCCGACATCTGGAACGCCAATACAATTCCCATACCAAGATATGCCACCCACCACCCCCTTGAAAAGATGACGAGTCTTTGGGTCTTCCAGTTGCCCAAATCTCAACGAATTTAGTAACGCAATAGGTCTAGCTCCCATCGCTAAAATATCCCTGACTATACCTCCAACTCCAGTGGCTGCACCTTGGAAAGGTTCAACAGCAGACGGATGGTTGTGTGATTCGACTTTAAACACAATCGCCAAGCCATCCCCAATATCTATAGCACCCGCGTTTTCAGATCCGGACTTAGACAAGGTTCTATGAGACCGACTAGGTAAAGCGCTTAAAAGGAGCTTGGAATGCTTATATCCACAGTGTTCACTCCACAGGGCACCAAACATTCCAAGTTCTACCGAGTTCGGATCTCTATCGAGCATCGAGACTATTAATTCGTATTCGGATCGACTCAGCGCTATGGAAGATAATATTTCATCAGTAACTACCATTCTCTCCATTCTTAACGTATTATGACTTATTAGCCAAAAATCGGTGGAACTTTATTATAACCACAGCCCAGTTAGCCGGTAAGACCCAAATTGTAAGTAACTTCAATAACTTCCCTATCATGAACCCCCAATAATGACCAAGCCTACCCCTATCACCGCCAATAACGCTCCAAAAAACACAGCAAAAGTTACTTTCTCTAATCTCCTTAGGAATATCTGTGCCAATAATATGGTTATCAACGGATTGATAGCTGCTATCGGCGCTATAACCACTACATCAGACATAGAAAAAGCGTAATATAGGGACACCACAGCCACCGCAGCTGCCCACCCGGATAAAGTCAAGAAAATGACACCTCGCCGATCGGAGGCAATACCCAGAAACGCCTGTTTACTCGAACAGAGTCCTAAAAGTAGGGACCCGAATAATACCCCCATACCAGCTACCAATAGAGGGGATCCATATTCCAGACTTAGGGCTTTAGCAGCTAAGTTTGACCCTCCATAACAAGCAGCGGCGCCCAAACCAAACGTATATCCAAGAAATGATCGCTTATCTATCCGCCATTGATGTCCCAGCAAATCCCCTGTACTAGTTGCCAATCCTGCGACCACGAGAAACGTACCAATTCCTACCAGGAATCCCAATTGTTCCCCCATAAAAGTGGTCGCGAAGAATGCAGAGAATAAAGCAGCAGAACCCACGAATGGGCCCGACCGAGAGGCACCTATAAATTTAATTGACAGTAAATTTTGCATTCGGCCTCCAACAAACGTCAGAGCCCCGTGTCCAAGAAAGAAAAGATATGCTAGTGCTGGCAGGGCTTTAAAATCATCGAAAGCAAATAGAAAAGTGACGACCATCAACGGGATTAAACTTGCCACGGTAGATATCAAGGTAGCCGGCAAGGGATTGAATTTTGCCATACCTATTCGCGCGAATATGGCAGCGCTGCCAAACCCCATAGCTGCGACCAATGCTAATAATATAGCTAACAAAGGTAGGTTACTTGGCTAGTTTCGAATTTACTAGAGATTGAAATATGAGAAGTCCATCAGTACTTCCTAGAAGACTTTCGCAACTTCTCTCAGGGTGCGGCATCATCCCCAAAATATTCCCCGATTCATTTAGGATACCCGCTATGTTATTCGCAGAACCGTTGGGGTTGTAATCACTATTTACCTCGCCAGTGGGGCCACAATACCGAAACAAAACTCTTCCTGTCTCTTCTAAATTAGCAAGCGTGTCAGGATCCGCAAAATAATTTCCTTCTCCATGAGATACCGGTATACGTAACACTTGATCAGCGTTGCACAACATGCTGAACGGAGTATCAATTCGTGATGTTAGTAAATTAGTCCCGACGCATCTATACTCAGTGTGAGCATTGGGCAATAGAACACCTGGGAGTAGACCAGATTCACACAAAATTTGAAACCCGTTACATATACCGATTACAAGCCCACCATTATCCGCATATGAACGTATAGCGGTCATGACTGGTGATAAGCATGCTATAGATCCTGGTCTAAGGTAGTCTCCATAAGAGAATCCGCCTGGTAGAATTATACAATCATAATCACCGAGAGCAGTCTGATCGTGCCAAACGTACCCAACATCTTGGAGAAGTATGTCGTTGATCACGAAATGGCAATCGGTATCGCTCCAAGTGCCTGGAAATACAACAACACCAAATCTCATTCAAAAAACCCACTTGATAACCACATCGACTAAGTAGAGCCAAGCATTTTTTCTACTAGATCGTTGACCTCAGAACCGTCAGCTAACCCTCTTACTTGAGGCATTAACTTACCCATCACTTTTCCCTTATCCTGCAATGTTAGAGCTCCTAATTCTTCTATAACGTCATGAATCATATTTGAGAGTTCATCTACGTTCATCTGGGGAGGAAGATATTCCTCTAAAACAGTAAGTTCAACCAATTCCTTAGAGACTAAGTCGTCTCTACCACCTTTTTCAAACATGATGATACTCTCCCTTCGATCCTTTACCTGCTTAGCAATAACCTCAGACACACCAGTATCATCCAAAGTCATTTGTTTATCTTTCTCTAGCATCAATACAGCATTTTTAAGAAACCGTAAAGCCTCTAACCTAGGTTGGTTTCTATCACGCATGGTCTGTTTGATGTCTTCTTCAAGTCTTTCTTTAATAGTCATATTGTTCATTTAAGAAATTGTGAACGGATTATCAATAGCACCCATATACATAAAGATTTTATTGGGGCCGTTACCATAGTACCAATTGAACTTTGATCATACTAACTCTATTTAGTTTTCTGTACGCTTATTAATAATATATAATGTTGTACAGAATATAACAGTATCACATTAGGAGTATACAGGTCAGTGCCAGACAAATACCAAGAAGAAATTGAGGAGATCCTGAAAGAATTTGTGGATAGTCAAGAATCTACGCCAACTGACACACTAGATATCCGTGATGATCATTCAGGTCCGACCGATAATTTGGGTCCTGACGCATCTGATGATATCCCTATAAGGGCCAATACGACCAAGATAACCAAAACCAAGATCGTCTTATTAGCTATGGCGGCTTTACTGATAGGTGGTTTTTGGTTTTGGCCATTGATCTGGATCGGACTAATACTTTTTGGTATCGCATATATCATGTTTTTCGTAAAGCCTCGACCAAAACATTATGCAAAATACTGGCGTGACAAACCATTAGAAGAGGTCAGAGAATCAAGGTGGGAGAAGCTAACTCGTTGGTTCAAACAGTAATCTGAAAATACTCTAATGAGCTTCCAAATATTCCGCCATAGCTACAACCAAGCTACCCATATGCGGATGGTCAGGCTCTAAATCAACATCGAATCCTAACTGTTCCAATTTGCGGGTGCATACAGGTCCTACCGATGCCAATAACACTGTCCCAGCGAGACCATCGCGAAGGGATTTTTCTTTTCCGGCCTTCTCAGCTATTGTAAGGAGATTTCCCACTTGCGGTTGACTTGTAAAGGCCACCGCGTCTATTTTTCCTGCAGAGATCTCGTCGATCATACCTAATATCGGAGATTCGTCTTCAGGTAAACCCCACATATAAAGAGTTACCTCTCGTACCTGAGCGCCCATACTCTTTAAATTATCTATAAGCTGACTATTCGGGCCACCATAGTGCTGAACCGCTACCTGCTTATTATCAAGCCCTATGTCCTTTATGGACTCTATCAAATCTTGAGATGTATATGGTTCGGTTGGCATGACGTCAATATGTATTTTGTTTTGACGTAATACACGAGCAGGTTTTGGACT